>JBGOTH010000014.1:0-15784 GCA_041476345.1 Methylomirabilia bacterium | reverse complement strand
GGGCATCGTGGCGTACTTCGCGCGGATCGAGTGGGGACCGCTCCTCACCGGGTACGTCGGGCTCCTCCTGATGGGCGCCACGTTCATCGCGGTGGGCATCTGCATCTCGTCCTTCTTCGAAAATCAGATCATGGCCGGCACGGCGACCTTCGTCACGCTGCTCATGTTCTGGGTCATCGGCTGGAGCGCGGATGCGGCCGGCGGGGTGTGGAAGGCCGTGCTCAGCGAGCTTTCGATCATCGAGCACTACGACACGTTTGCGAAGGGTATCTTCGACACCAAGGACGTCATCTACTACGTGAATTTCAGCCTCCTCGCGCTCTTCATCGGGCTCAAGTCGCTCGAAGCGCGGCGATGGAAGGGTTAGCGGCATGAAGCGTTTCGGGGACTGGGCGGGCTACGCGGGGCTCGCGGTGCTGGCCGCCGCGGTCCTCCTGCCGTTCGCGTGGCCGGGACGCGCTGACTTCCGCTGGTGGCTCGTCGCCGCGGGCGTGCTGCTCGTCATCGCGTCGTTCCTGAGCCGGGTGAGCGACTACCGCGGCGTGGTGAGTCACCGCGCGACCCGTTACGGCGCCAACACCGTGATCATGGTTCTCCTCGTGCTGGGCGTCATCGGCTTCGTGGAGGCACTCTCGGCGCGCCACAGCGCCCGGCTCGACCTGACGGAGAACCGGCGGAACAGCCTCTCGCCCCAAACGATCCAGCTGCTGAAGGCGCTCAAGACCGACGTCAACGCCGTTGGCTTCTTCCGGACCGACCAGCCGGGCAAGCGTGTCACCGAGGACCTCTTCAAGCAGTACGCGCGCTACGCCGGCGCCAAGTTCACCTGGAAGGTCGTGGATCCGGACCGCGAGCCCGCGATGGCGCGGCGGTACGCCGTCGAGTCCTACGGCACCGTCGTGCTGGAGACGAAGACGAAGTCGGAGAAGGTCACGGACGGCGAAGAGGAGAAGCTCACCAACGGCCTCGTCAAGGTGACCCGCGAAGGCAAGCGGACGATCTACCTGCTGCAGGGGCACGGCGAGCACGAGATCAACAACTCGGAGCGCTCCGGGTTCACCGAGGCGAAAGGGGCGCTCGAGCGCTCCAACTACGAGACGAAGCCTCTCGTGCTCGCGCGCGAGAGCAAGATTCCCGACGATGCCGCGGTGGTGATCGACGCGGGCCCGCGCACCGAGCTCTTCGCGCCCGAGCTCGACGCCCTCGACGCCTACGTCGGCCGCGGCGGCAAGCTCTTCGCGATGGTGAACCCGTTCCAGAACGAGGGTATGAAGAAGTGGCTGGCGAAGTACGGCTTCGAGCTCGGCGACAACCTCGTCGTCGAGCCGAGCCCGATCGGCCGGCTGTTCGGCGTGGGGCCCGAGGTTCCGATCGTGCAGCAATACGAGCCCCACGCCATCACGCGCGACATGGGCGGCGTGATGACCCTCTTTCCGCTCACGCGCAGCATCGACAAGGTGAAGACGCTGCCGGCCGGGGTCGTGGTGCAGACGCTGGCAAAGACGAGCGCCCAGAGCTGGGGCGAGACGAATCGCGAGGCGCTCCAGCGTGGCGAAGCCCAGCCCGACCCGCAGGACGCCAAGGGGCCGCTCGCGGTGGCCGCGGTGGCCACGAAGGACAAAGCGCGCATCGTCGTCTACGGCACGTCGGCCATGGCGTCGAACCAGTTCATCAACCTGCAGGGCAACCGCGACTTCTTCCTCAACACCGTGAGCTGGCTCGCGGAGGAGGAAGACCAGATCTCCATCCGGCCAAAGGACGCGAAGCAGACGCCGGTCTTCCTGAGCGCGCAGCAGGCGCAGGCGGTGTTCCTTCTGCCTGTCGTGGTCTTGCCGGCCCTCGTGCTGGGCGGCGGGCTCGTCGCCGTCGTTCGCCGCCGAGCTTCGAAGTAGCGCGTGCGCTGGCAGACCACCCTCGTCGCCGCTCTCCTGCTCGCGTTCGTGGGCGGTTTCTACTACGTCTACGAAGTGCGTCTCGGGCCCGAGCGCGAGAAGGTGGAGACGCGCAAGGGGCGCGTGTTCTCGGTGGAGGCAGCGGACGTCACCGCGATCACGCTCAAGCGCGGCGACGGCACGGTGCAGGCGGTGCGCGAGGGCGACGCCTGGCAGCTCGTGGAGCCCGTGAAGGCGAAGGGCGACCGCGGCCCCCTCGAGGAGACCCTGACGACGGTCACGACCGCGAAGATGGATCGCGAGATCGACCCGTCGCCGAAATCTCTGGTCGACTTCGGTCTCGACCCGCCGGCAGCCTCCGCCGACCTCACGCTCAAGGACGGCAAGCACCTGGTGCTCCTCCTCGGGGGCAAGAGCCCGACCGGCGTGTGGGTCTACGCGAAAGAGCGTGACAAGCCGAGCGTGTTCGTCGTCGGCGACAGCGTGCTGCGCGACGCCACACGGCCCGTGGCGGACTTCCGCGACAAGACGGTGCTCGCGTTCTCGCGGTCCGACGTCACGGGCTTCGAGGTCGTGACGGCCGGAGACACGATCACCGTCGAGCCCGACGGACAGAAGTGGAGGATGACCCGCCCGAGCCCCCGGCCCGCCGACGCCGACGCCGTGTCCGCGCTCCTCGAGAAACTGGGCGGCGCGAAGGTGAAGGAGTTCGTGGTCGAGGCGCCCGGCTCGCTCGCGCCCTACGGTCTCGATCGTCCGCTGCGCCTCTCCGTGTTCGTGGGCAAGGAGAAGGACCGCTCGACGAAAACGCTTCTCTTCGGCAAGACGGACGAGGTCAAGAAGGGTGTCTACGCGATGCGACCCGGCGAGAGCAGTGTCCTGCTGGTGCCGGACGATGTGTGGAGGGCCATCCCGCAAAACGTGGCTGTGCTGCGCGACAAGACGGTGGTGGCGTTCAAGCGTGAGAAGGTGACGGGCTTCGAGATCGAGGGTCCGAAGGGCAAAGTCACGGTGTCGCGCGACAAGGACGGCTTCAAGATCGTCGCGCCGGAGGCGCTGGCCGCCGACCAGGTGGAGGCCGGGGCGATTCTCACGCGACTGCGCGATCTCCGCGCGGTCGGTTTTCTCAGCGACGACGCGTCCGGGATCGCGCGCTATCTGGGCAAGCCCGACGTCACGGTCACGATCCACGTCGAGGGCGCGAAGATGCCGGTCACCGTCCTTCTCGCACCGTCTCCCGAGCGCCGCGGCGGCCAGACGACCGCCTACGCCGCGGTCGCGGGGCAGGGGCCCGTGGCGCTCGTCGACGGCAAAGCGCTGGAGAATCTCGGACGGACGGCCCTCGACCTTCGCGAACGTCGCCTCTTCGCCGACCTGCAGCCGAGGGACGTCAAACGCCTGCGCGTGAAGGCCGGCGGGCAGACGGTGGTGCTCGAGCGCAGCGGCGACACGGACTGGAAGCTCGTGGAGCCGACGAAGGGCGCCGCGAAATCGACGAAGGTCGAGGACGTCCTGTACATGCTGCGCGCGCTCAAGTGGGACGAGATCGTCGCGCCCAAGGCGGACACGCCGGCGAAGTGGGGTCTCGACGCGCCGGGGCTCGAGATCACGCTCTTCAAGGCCGACGGCAAGGAATGGGGCACCATGGTGATCGGCAAGCGCGAAGGGGAGCGTTACTTCGCGCGGACCGGCGACTCACCGGTGTACGCGATCTCCGCGCGCCAGCTCGGCGATCTGCCGAAAGTCCCGGATGACTTCAAGGGATAGAGGGCGAGCTCGCCGGGGGCGACGTGTGACTTAAGTCATAGATCGGCGAAGACCCCGTTCTCCATACTGTCGGTGATCGTTTCGACGGGAGGGAATCATGTGGAGAGCAGCGGTAGTGGCCATCGGGCTCGGCGGGGCGCTGGTCGCGCCCGTCGCCTTCGCCCAGGGGATGCCGGGTAGCGGGCCCGCGATGCCCGGTCAGGACGCCTTCGGCGCCATCGCGGAGATCGTCAAGATCCTCGAGGCCGACTCCAACACCGACTGGAGCAAGGTCGACCTCGAGCGCCTTCGACAGCATCTCATCGACATGAACGAGGTCGTGTTGCATGGGGCGGTCGCGCAGGTCCCCGTGTCCGGCGGGCTCGCGATGGAGATCACGGGCACCGGCCGTACGGAGCAGGCGATCCGCGCGATGGTCGTGCCGCACGCGGCGGAGCTCGAGCGCACGTCGGAGTGGTCCGCGAAGGCGGAGACAATCGCGGGCGGCGTGCGTCTGACCGTCGTCGCGAAGAAGCCGGATGACGCGAAGCTCGTCGCGCGCATTCGTGGGCTCGGGTTCGCCGGACTGATCGCGACAGGGGCGCACCATCAGCCGCATCATTTGGCGATGGCCAGAGGAGAGCTGCCCAGCGGCCACCGGCACTGACCGAGACGCTCAGCCCTTTGCCGGTTCCCGGTCCACCGTCCACTGCAGCGCGTCGGCCGCGCGCGCGTCACCCGGGAGCCCGCGCTTGCGAAGCTCTTCGATGATCCGCCGCCGCGCGTCGAGCGGACGGTTCTGGGCGAGCTTCCACTTCGGGCGGCACGCCGTGACCTTCAGCGTGACCGCACAGATCGTCGCGATGGCCCCCTTGTAGAGCGGATCGTCGGGGTTGATGTGGCGGAAACCGCCCTCGGGCTGGTGCCGGGCCATCAGCCGCATCTGCTGCGCGGCGATGGCGTCCGCATCTTCCGTCACGATGGCGGTCGTCTCGAAGATCACGGTACGGTGATACGCGGTCGCGGAGACGGCGCTCTCGGGATGGACCCAGTACGACGGGATCACGGTGAGGACTTCGTCGACCTCGAAGACGCAACGCGGCCGCGCTTTGAGATCTATCGCCTGCTCGTCGCGTCGCACGAGGTGCATTTCGATGACGTCACCGTCGCGGAAGAACGGGTAGAGACCGATGTGCGGCGTCCCGTCCTCGCCCACCGTCACGAGACGGCCCAGGACCTGAGTCGCGACGAACCGGTCGATCTCGTCGCGCGGGACGTCGGTGTAGATGTCGTGGAAGATCATCGCGCCCAGTCCTCCTCACGAAATGCTGAGCGAGGGCTGTCCCGTTGTAAAGGTCCAACCGGCCCGCACCCGCCCTCGGCCAATGCCGATGGCCTAGAGCAGTCGCTCCATGTAGATCGCGCCGGCGACGGGATTGGGATAATAGGGCGCGATCCGACGGAAGCCGAGCGACTCGTAGAGCGCGTGCGCCTCCTTCATCATCGGAAGGGTGTCGAGCCGCATCGCGCGATAGCCGGCGCCGCGCGCTTCCTCGATCACCCGCGTTGTGAGCGCGCGTCCCGCGCCTTTCCCGCGCAGCGTGGGCCGGAGGTACAGCCGCTTCATCTCGCACACATCGGCACCGAGCGGGCGGAGCGCCACGCATCCGGCCGCCTCTCCCGCGTCGTCGAGTGCGATGAGAAGTCGTCCTGGCGGCGGCGCATACGCCCCGGGCAGGGACGCCACTTCCTGCTCGAATCCTTGAAAGCACAGATCGACGCCGAGTGATTGTTCATACTCTCGAAACAGCGCGCGCACATTCTCGACGTCGCGGAGAGTGGTCGCCGGAACGATGGTGAGCATGTTGTTCGAGCAGTGTAACGATTTCCGATCGTGGACGAGAACGCAGCTGAATGACCCCGGGATGTTTCTGCCTGGGGGGCATCGGGGGAGCGGGCTCGCTCCCCCTGATGTGATTCAAATCAAAGTCGGGCTCGCTGTGCCCGGGTTCCGGCTATATCAGCCCGATCTCCCGATACTTCGGCGCGATCCGATCCGAGATCAGCCCGAGCCGTACCAACCGGGGCATCAAGTTCTCGCCGAACAGAAAGCTATTGAAATGTTTCGTGGTCGCGGAGTTTGCCACGGTGTCGCGCCAGATCTTCTCGGCGTCCCAACCCATCTCGTGCCACACGGTCTTGATCGACTGGAAGCCGGTGCGTTCGTCGCGGCTGTAGAGCATGTCGCACGCCCTGAAGCAGAAGTCCTCGAGGTACTCGCGCTTGGCCGGCTCCATGTCCGGGATGGCGCGCCGCAGCGCGAAGTAGCCGAAGTTCACGTGCCGGCCCTCGTCCTGCAGCACGTAGTCGAGGAGCGTCGAGAGCGTCGGATCCGCCGTCTGCTTGCGCATGAGGTTGAACGCCGCGATGGCGAGCCCTTCCACCAGCATCTGCATGCCGACCAGCTTCAGCTCCCAGAGGTTCGTGGCGAGGATCTCGTCGAGGATCGCCTTGAGGAGAGGATCGACGGGATAGATCTTGTGCAGCTTCTTGACGTACTTCTCGAAGACCTCGACATGGCGACCCTCGTCGACGACTTGCGTCGAGGCGTAGAGCTTGGCGTCGAGCTCGGGGATCGAGTTCACGAGTTGGCCGCACACCACGAGCGCGCCCTGCTCACCGTGAAGGAACTGCGAGAGCCGCCAGGCCGACACGCGGATCTCGATCTCCTTCTGCTCCTCGGGGCTCAGGCGCGTGAAGAAGTTCGTGCCCGCGAACGCGAGCTGCGTGTTGAGCACGGGCCCCTCGGTGCCCACCGGCCGGCTCCAGTCGATCGCGATGCTGCCGTTCCACTGGTTCTTCTTCGCGGTCTCGTAGAGCGTCTCCAGCTCGTCGTGCGTGGGCACGTAGTCGAAGTCCCACAGGGTCTCGAGCTGGTAGCTCACGCGCCTGGCGGCAGCGGCCTGAACGGTGCTCATCGCGAATCACCTCGATACTGAATGATGGTTCAGTCGGCATTATAGCCCTCCGTACAGTCGTCGGGTACCATGCTCGATGTGAGCCAGAACGCGATCTATCTCAAGCAGATGGAGCTCGGACCGATGCAGAATTTCGTCTACCTCGTTGGTGATCCCGTCACGCGTCAGTGCGTCGTGGTCGACCCGGCTTGGGAGATCGACACCATCGTCGACACGGCGGCGGCCGACGATATGACGATTATGGGAGTCCTGGTCACCCATACCCACCAGGACCACGTAGGCGGCAGTCTCGAATCATGGGGCATGCCGGGCCGGATCCCCGGAATCGAGGAGCTGCTCGAGCGCGTAACCCGCGCCAAGGTCTACGTCCACAAAGCGGAGCGCGAGTTCCTGAAGGGCTTCGGGTCCGATCTCGTGAAGGTCGACAACCACGACACGCTGCCGGTGGGGCGCCTGACGCTCACGTTCATGCACACGCCGGGACACACGCCGGGCTCGCAGTGCTTTCTCGTCGACGGCCGGCTGATCTCGGGTGACACGCTCTTCATCGGCTCGTGCGGGCGCACGGATCTTCCTGGGAGCGATCCAAAGGAGATGTACTACTCGCTCACGCAGCGGCTCGGGGCTCTTCCCGACGACACCGTGCTGTTCCCGGGTCACAACTACGGCGGCGAGGCCTCGACCATCGGGCGCGAGAAGCGCACGAACCAGTTCATGCAGTTCGCCTCGCTTCGAGATTTCCTCGGCATCATGGGCGGCGGCCGCCTCGGGATCGGGTAGCGCGCCCGTCGACCACGAGCATCCGTCCCGTGATGTTGCCGGGGCAGGTCGCGAAATACGTCACCGCCGCCGCAACATCCTCCGGCGTGCGCGTCGCCCCCCGCGTGACCGCGCGCCAGCGCGCCGGGGACAACCCCCTTGGCTTCAGCACCATCCCCGGCGCCACACCGTTCACCGTGATCCCTCGCGGGCGTAGCGCGACCGCAAGCGTTCGGGTGAGCGCGACCAGCCCGGTCTTGGCGAGCGTGTAGGGGATGTAGTGAGGCCAGGTCCGCGTCACCGCGACGTCCGCGATGTTGATGATGCGGCCGCCGCGGCGCATGACGCGCGCGGCGGCCTGGGCGCAGAAGAACGGCGCGCGGAGATTCAGCGCGAGGACCGCGTCCCATGCCGCGACGGTGGTCCGGTCGAAGGGCATTCGCGGAAAGATCGCCGCACTGTTGACGAGGATATCGAGGCCGCCGAGCGCTCGGACGGCCGCTGCGACGAGGCGCCCCGGGGCGTCGGGACGGCGCAGGTCCGCGTGGAGCACGACCGCGCGGACGCCGCGCGCGGCGATCTCGTGCGCCGTGCGTCGCGCCGCCGCGGCAGAGCGGTGATAGTGGACTGCGACGTCGACGCCGGCGTCCGCGAGCGCGACGGCGATCGCGCGGCCGACGCGGACCGCGCCGCCGGTGACGAGCGCGCGCCGCGTTTTCTTGACCCTTCGTGCCGCGTGTGTTGTCATCGGCGCAATGTCGGGCTTCGAGAATTGGCTCAAGTCGCGCTTCATCGCTGGCTTTTTCTTCACGGTTCCCGTTTTCGCCACCGGCTGGATCCTCTGGCTCTTCTGGAGCCGCGTCGACGACATCTTCGCACCGATGTACGCGCGGATCTTCGGACGCCCCGTGCCCGGGCTCGGCTTCCTCACCGCCGTCGCGGTGATCGTGACCATGGGCGCGCTCGCGCGCAACATCGTGGGCCGGCGCGTGCTTGCGTGGGGCGACCGCCTCCTCCTGAAGGTGCCGATCTACCGTCGTCTCTATCCTTCGGTGAAGATGCTGATCGACTCGTTCTCACCGGAGCGCCGGAGCGCGTTCCGCGCGGTGGTGCTCATCCAGCACCCGCGGGCCGGCGAATACGCGTTCGGCTTCGTCACCAGCGAGCTCATGCTCGAGACGCCCGACGGCAAGCTCGACATGGTGACGGTGTTCGTCCCGACCAACAACCTCTACCTCGGCGACATCACCCTGGTGTCGCGCGACGACGTGATCGAAACCGGCCTGCCCGTTGAGGAAGGGCTGCGCATCATCCTCTCCGCGGGCACGGCCACACCGCCTCGCCTCCCGCGCCTGTAGACCTCCGGTAGACCTTGACGGTTCTCGACGGTCACCCGGATACGAGGGCTTTCGCCCACGCGCCCACGATCTCACCGAGCGGAAAGAGCTTGCCGAAGAAGAAGTGATTCGCGCCCGCGACCGTTCGGACGGTCGCGCGGGGGAGATCGCGCCGGAGCCGTTCGACCTCTTCGGGCGGGCAGTAGTCGTCCTCCGTGCCCACGACGACGAGGAGCGGGCCCTCGAAGCGGGCCAGCGCGTCCACGTTACCGAGCGGTCGCATCGCGACGGGCGGCGCGATGAGGGCGAGGCCGGCGAGCGGATGACTCACGGCGACGCGTGCCGCCACGATCGAGCCGAAGGAGTAGCCGGCGGCGCCGACGGGCGCCCCCGGCGCGAGCACGCTGGCAAGGTGGGCGAGCGCGGCACGCACGTCGTCCGCTTCACCCCGCCCTTCGTCGTGCGTGCCCGTCGACGCGCCGACGCCACGGAAATTGAAGCGCAATGTCGCGAGCCCCGCCTCCGCGCAGACTTCGGCGGCACGGATGACGACGGGGTTGTCCATGTCGCCGCCGTGCAGCGGGTGTGGGTGGCACAGCGCGACGCCGGCACTCACACTTTCGGGCACGGCGAGCCGCGCATCGAGCTCGATGCCGGGACCGACGGAGAGCGTTACCGATCGCTCGGTTATCATGTCCGCATGAGAATACCGGCCGGGTGGTGGGCCGTCCAACCGACGTGTTGACCTGCTATCGAACGCGACGCCGGTTGGGCGCGTACCTCGACGGGGCGCTCGGGGAAGACGTTGCCCACTCGACCGAGCGTCACCTGTCGGGGTGCACGACCTGTCAGGGTGAGGCAGCTGAGCTTCGTCGCGTCAAGGTGCTCGTTTTGGAGGCTTCGGCCGCGCCGGAACCCGATTGGACTGGTTTCTGGCCGGGAGTTGTCCGTGGCATCGAGGACGCGCGCCGTGGCGCCGCTCCTGCGCGGCCACGACGGGCGTTGCGTTTCTGGCCTCAATGGGCAGTGGGAGGGGCCGCCATCGCGGCGCTCGCGCTCGCGCTGGTCTTCTGGCAGGGCGCGCGCGGTCCCGTCCCGGCGGAGGCGGGCGTGCTGATCAACGCGGCTGCTACGGAGCATCCCGGAGCGACGGTCATGGTCTACGCGCCGCCCGAACAAGACCTCGCGGTCGTCTGGCTTTTCGACTCCGACTAGGAGCTTTTCAGCGAGGACAGTCGATCGCGCGCGAGCGGCGTTTCCTCGGCCTGTGGGAAATTGTCGATGAGGTACTGCAGGCGAGCCCGCGCGAGCGCCGGCTGCTTGAGGTCGATCAGCGCGAGCGCTTCCTTGAAGAGCGCGGCGGGCACCTTTTCGCCGCGCGGATAATTCGCCACCACCTTCCGGAACTCCGTCACCGCCTGCTCGAGCGCCTGCACCGCCTTGTCCCCCTGCGCCGCATTCAGGTATCCGCGCGCGAGGCTGTAGTGCGCTTCGCCGATCCAGTACTGCGAGTTGCCAGCGAGGTCGTGGTCGGGGAAGCGTCGCAGGAACTCGCGGAAGCCGGCGATGGCGAGCGCATAGCTGCCCTTGCTGAAGTCGAGATACGCCGACTGATAGATGTCCGGTGGTTGCAGCGAGCCCGTCGTGGGACGGGCCGGGGCGGATGGCGGTGCTGTGCCTGGGGCTCCGGGCGGTGCCGGCGTCGCGAGCGCCGGGGCGCCGCCAGGGCGCGGAACGGCGGTCGTGCGGAGCTGACGGCTCAGCGTCGCGACCTTCGTGTTCAGCTCCTCGACACGTCCGGTGAGGGCAGCGAGCGTGGACGACAGGGACTCGAGACGCTTGGTGAGCGAAGCGATCCGGTGTTCTGCGTCTGCCGCCTGCTCGCGGCCGCGATGGTCGGCCTGCGCGGTCGCGGCATCGGTGTCGGTCTTCGAGCGCTGGACGGCAAGCTGCAGCGCCGCCACGTCCGCGCGAATCTTCATCAGATCTTGCTGGGTGGCGGTGCCCGTCACTTCCGCGGCGGTGGCGCAGCCGCCCAGAAAAACGACGAAGGTGAGGAGGAGGCCGAGCCGCCTCCTCCTCACCCAGGATTCAGCCGAGGTTAGCGCGGCTTGACCAGGAACTGGGAGCGGCGATTCTTGCTCCAGCACTCTTCGTTGTGCGCCGCGCAGACAGGACGCTCCTCACCGTAGCTGATGATGGTGATGCGGCTGGCCTGAACGCCTTGCGAGACGAGGTAGTTCATCGTCGACTTTGCCCGGCGCTCGCCGAGAGCCAGGTTGTACTCGTTGGTGCCGCGCTCGTCGCAGTGGCCTTCGATCAGCGCGAGCTGAGCACTGTTCGTCTTCAGCCACGTCGCGTTGGCGTCGAGCACCTTCGCATCGGCCGGCCGGATGTCGTACTTGTCGAAGTCGAAGTAGATGGGCTTCAGCTCCGGGATTGCCGTGAACTCCTTCGGCGAGGGGCGCGCGGTGGTGCCCGGGGTCTGCGGCGCCGCGGTCGACGGCGGCGTCGTGGTCGCGCCACCCGCACCGCCGGACGAAACGGCGCCGCCGGTCGGCGCCGGGGCCGATGCCGCGGTGGTCGCTGGCCGCTTGGCGCAGCCGGCGAAGAGCGCCGTGCCGATCAACAACGATGCAACGATGAGTGTGGACCCACGGGTCACCATGACTCCTCCTTTTGAGGGCACCGCCGCATTAGATTTCACAGCGACAGGCAATCCTATCACGGCAGGCGGGACGACCAAGAGGGACTCGTGGATTCTCCCGCCCCTCGGGTGACGGGCGTTTGCGCGGATCCGTCGGCGAGCATCGAGAAGATCTGCCAACCGCCGAGGCGATTCGACTGGAACATGAGGTGGCGGCCGTTCGGCGCCCACGTCGGGCCTTGATTGTCGCCGGGACCGCTCGTGAGGCGCCGTGGGCTCGATCCGTCGGCGTTCACGGCCCAGATGTCGTGGGTGCCCTGCCGCATCGTGTAGACGAGGACGTCGCCCTTTGGTGACCACCGGGGCTGCGTGTGGCGGCCGCCCGATGTGAGCGGGTGCACGTTCCCGCCTTCCGTGTCCATCACGAAGACGTGGGGCGGGCCGTTGCGGTCGGAGATAAAGGCGATTTCGCGCCCCGATGGCGACCACGTCGGCTCCGTGTCGATGCCCGCGTGCCGCGTGAGACGCTTGAGCGTACCGGTCGCGAGGGTGAGGACGTAGATCTCCGGATTGCCGTCTTTCGAGAGCGTCATGGCCACGCTCTTGCCGTCGGGACTCCAGGCCGGCGAGCTGTTGATCCCGTTGAAGGCGGCCAGCGTCTGCGGTTGCCGGCGCTCGAAGGGGAACGCGCGGTAGAGATCTGGATAGCCTTGCGAGAACGAGGTGTAGGCGAGCGAGCGTCCGTCGGGGCTCCACATCGGCATGAGGTTGATGGAGCCGTTGTGCGTGACCGGCGCCGTGCCCACGCCGTCGTAGTCTGCCATGAGGATTTCTTTGGCACCGGGCCGCCCGGACACGTAGGCGACCTTGGTGTCCGCGATGCCCGGCTCTCCCGTGAACTGCAAGACGACCTCGTCGGCGATCTTGTGCGCGAGCCGGCGCGATTGTCCGGCCGGCAGCTCGAACTTGCGCGACGCGATCAGCCGCTGCTCGGGTGTGGTGAGATCGTAGAGGCGCATCTCCGTCTCCACGCGATCGGGGCGGAAGCTCACGAGCCCGTGCAGACCGGCGTGTGCGCCCGCGGCGGCGAACTCCGTCCACGACTGCTTGAGCGCCGCGGGATTGTTGGCCGGAATGGAACCCGTGCCCGTCACCACGCTGAACAGCTGCGAGAAGGTGAGGTCGGCGCCGCTGACGGAGGCCAGCTGCTTGGCCACCCCGCCGCTGTCGGTGCCGGCTACCACCGTGAACTCGGGGATGGCGATGTTCAGCTTGCGCGTTCCCCCGCCGGTGACGTTGAGGAAGACGTCGACGCCCTGCGCGCGCAACATGGGCGGGAGACCGAGCGACAGGAAGACAGCGGCCGCGATCGTTCCGGCGAGGGCCGCCGCGAAGTAGGGGCGTCTCACGTGATCAGCCTCGCGTTCCTGCGTAATTGAAGCCGAGGTGGAGCCGGAGGAACGCCTCCTTGAATTCCTCGGGGAGCGGGGGCAGCGGAATGGCCTCCGTGATAGCGCGAAGCGCTGCTTGATCGTAGAGCGGGTTGCCGGAGCTCTTCTCGATGGCGAGCGCGCGGACCTGGCCATTGCGGCTGATCTCGAACACGGCGGTCGGTTGCGCGCCGTCCCGCGCCTTGCCTTCCCAGTTGCGGCTGATCTTGTCGTTGACCTGACGCAGGTACCACGCGAACGGGAAGTCGGCGGCGTTCAACGTGAGCGCACCGACACCTTGCGGCGAGCCGGCCTCCCGCCCGATCGGAACGGGCGGCGGCGGGCTGGTCGTGCGGCCCACCGGCCCCGAGACGGGCGGCGGCACGGCGCGGGCGACGCGCGGCGATTCCTTTTCACCCGGCCGAGGGAGCGCCGGTGCGCGTGACGGGAGCGTGCGGTCGGGAAGGGCGAGGCTGTCGCGTGGCGCGGGTGCGCGGTCGGGGAGATCGGTCGCTCGCGCCGGGCGCTCGGGTGCTCGCGTCGGCTCGCGCTCGGGAAGGGAAGGCGCCGGCGTCGGTCGCGGCGACAGATCGGTCATGCGCGGTAGCGTGGGCTCCGGGACGTTCCTGCTGCCCCTCGGCGATCCGACCGCGGCGACGGCGGGCACGAGGTTCACGACGTAGGCCTTCGGCTGGCTCGATCGCCACATGTGGCCGGCCAGCACGATGATCGCGATGAGCATGCCGTGGACCAGCCCGGACAGGACGAGCCCGCCGACGGGCACGTGCCCGTGCCGAAGCGCGGGCCCCAGCCGGCCGCGAAACCGTACAGTGGCGATCGCTACCGCCATCAGCGATCCCGCGTCGGCTCGGTGACCATCCCCAGGCGTTCGATGCCGGCGCGCCGCACGCGATCCATCGTCTCGATGACCGCGCCGTACGCCAGCCCCGCGTCGGCTTTCAGATAGAGCGTCTTGTCCGTGCGGTCCTTGAAGGCATCGCGGAGCTGGGTCTCCAGCGTCGCCAGCGACACGGGCTTCTCGTTGAGGTAGAGCGTGCGGTCCTTCGTGACGGTGAGGATCATCCGCTCTTCCACCGCCGTGGGCTTCGAGGCCGCCTTGGGGAGGTTGACGTCGATGCCGCGGTACATCATCGGCGCGGTGAGCATGAAGATCAGCAGCAGCACGAGCACCACGTCGACGAACGGGATGATGTTGATCTCGGCGAGTGAGCCGCCGATCCGGCGCCCGTCGCTTCCGCCCGGGTCGAGGTTAAACGCCATCTTTGCGGGCGTGCTTCAGCCCAGGGCGCGCGATCAGGTTCAGGAGGTCCATCGTGAATCCCTCCATCTCCGTGGCCCAGTGCTTCACGCGGTTGACGAAGTAGTTGTACGCGATCACGGCGGGGATGGCGGCGCCGAGACCGAACGCGGTGGCGATGAGGGCTTCCGAGATGCCCGGCGCCACCACCGCGAGGTTCGCGGAGCCCTGCTGGCCGATCCCATGGAACGAAGCCATGATGCCCCACACGGTGCCGAACAGGCCGATGAACGGCGTGGCGCTCGCCGTCGTCGCGAGAAACGGCAGGTACCGCTCGAGCCGCGCGATTTCGAGCGCGGCCGCGCGTCGCATGGCGCGGTGGGCGGCGTCGAGTCGATCGCTGCTCACACCGTCGTCGACGTCCTCGAGCACGTGGTCACCGACCTCGGAGAGGCCGGACACCTCCTGATGCGCGGCGATGTACAGCTGCGCGAGCGGGCTCTCGCGGACTTTCCTCGCGGCCGCGAACACGACCGACGGCCGCCGTGCCTCGCGGAAGGTGCGCAGGAACGTGACCGTCTGGTGCCGCACGCCTCGGAGCTGCCACCACTTGTCGACGACGAGCGCCCAGCTCACGATCGAGAACATGCCGAGCAGGACGAGGACCGCCTTCGCGACGGGGCCGGCCTGAAGGACGAGATCGAGAACGTTGCTACCAAGAGCATCAGAGGTGGGCAACGGCGGCTCCTTCGTTTTCAGCCATGATAGCGAGGCGGCTCTTGCCGTGTCAACTTTTCCACTGAAAAATCAAGAGTTTCGTTGATTTTTCGACGGCGGCGATGAACGTGTCAGCGCGAGACGTACGCGCTCTCCACGATCCAGAACCGGAGCGCCCGAGCGCGCGCTCGTGTGATTCCGATCCGGGGGCCCCGCGCGATTCGGAAGTCGCGCGGGCGATCGGGCGACTCGATCGTGAGACGGCTCGCGACCAGATCGGCGCCGTTGTCGCGCACGGTCACTCCGAGGGCACGCGTCACATTGCCGGGCCCGCTCGCGATGCGCGGTGACCCCGCGGGCACGCCACGGCGCCGCGCCATCGCGCGGAGCCCGGTCACCGGCTCCAGCGCGCGGATGAGGACACACCCCGGACGTCCGGCGCGGTCGGTGATCGCGTTGAGGCAGGCGTGAAGACCGTACGCAGGAAAGACGTACGCGACGCCGCCTTCGCCGTAGAAGAGGTGGCGACTGCCGGGGCGGAACGCCGCGTGCGACGCCTCGTCTTCGGGTCCCAGATACGCCTCCGTCTCGACGATGCGACCGGCGGTCACCACGCGTCCGCGGCGCGAGACAAGCAGGCACCCGAGAAGATCGCGGGCGACGACGGGCGCGGGACGCAGGTAGAAGCGGCGCGGTAGTGCCACTAGACGGCGAGCCGCTCCTTCACGAGGCGGCGCAGGCTTTCCATGTCGAAGGCGCGCGCGTCTCGCGACGGAGGCGTGGCGTCGGTCTTGAGCCCTGTCTCGGTGACGATGGCGCAGAAGCGCTGCGCGGGATCGAGGCGTCGCTCCCGAAGAAGAGACGCGAGGACGGCGAGCGCCGCGACGCCGGTCGGGCCCGCCCAGATACCTTCGGTACGGGCGAGCCGCCGCTGCATCTCGAGAATCGCATCGTCCTCGGCGTCGCCCGCTTCGCCGTCGAGCTCGCGCAGCAGGCGTAGCGCCCACGCACCCTTCTTGC
>JBGOTH010000013.1:0-16634 GCA_041476345.1 Methylomirabilia bacterium | reverse complement strand
GCGGCCGACCGCAGCTCGGGCAGGCGGCGGCCCCAGAGGTCAGCGTGCTGCGCACAGTCCCACACGTGACGGCCGAACAGGAGCTTCACGGGAACTTCCGGCGTCAGCGCGATCCAGCCGCCGAGGAGGCGCATCATGCGTTCCTCGACGTAACGGTAGCTTCGGATGAGCCGGGACGATGCCTCGACGGAGAACGCGCCGGCGAGCGGGTGAGCCGTCATGGGGCGAACGAGGCGCCGCTCAGTACACCTGCGAGCGCTGCGTGCTCTTGACGAGCCGCTCGATCTCCTCGTCCGTGAAGCCGGCGAGCTTGCGCGCGTCCTTCGCGATGGAGATCGCGACCAGCTCGTGCTCGCCGTCCTGCCGCGCGCCGCCGAGGTTGAACCGCTCGTCGATCGAGTCCTGGAACTCGATGGCCTTGCGCCGGCGCTCGGCATCCCCGCGCGTGAGCTCGTTCAGCCAGCGCGAGCCCATGCGCACGTGCGTGATCTCGTCGGCGAGCACGAAGTCGACGGAGCGCTCGAGGATCGGGTCGCCGAGCTTCCGCGCGATGTGCACGAGCTGGTTGAACACGTCGCACGCGAGGCCCTCGAGGCCGCGGTTGACGCCGGCCACGCGTGCGGCCGCATCCTCAGCGCACGCGCAGCGCCACAGGATGGTCGTCTCGGGACACTCGCCGACGTAGCCGCCGAGGTGTTCGAGAAGGCCGAGATAGATCTCGACGTGGCGCGACTCGTCCCAGACTTGCCGCGCCATGTCCAGCGTGAACTCCCACGGCGCG
Organism: Methylomirabilia bacterium; assembly: GCA_041476345.1. Lineage (GTDB taxonomy): Bacteria > Methylomirabilota > Methylomirabilia > Rokubacteriales > CSP1-6 > VGLJ01. The sequence goes on along the minus strand of JBGOTH010000013.1, from coordinate 15,853 downwards.
TCGGGAAAGTCGAACACGGTACGCCCGGCCCCTTCCATCGCCTGCATCTCGCCGACGAGGATGCCGTGCACGCGGTCGCGCATCTGCTCCCGCGTCGCGAGGCCGGGGAACGGCGGCAACCCCTGCTCCACCTTGAGCTCGCCCACCTCGCGGGCACGCATGCGGACGAAGCGGTCCTCGCGCGCGAGCCGGTCGTAGGCGATCAGGCGATCCATTTGTCCAGGGATCTTAGCATGGCGGCGGCTCCAAGAGCGACGCGGGGCGCACGATGTCGTCGCCGAAACGCTTCGCGAGCCGATCGATCACGCGCGCCAGGCGCTCGCGACGGACGGCGTCCGGGTCGAGGAGCGAGAGCTGTCCCTGCTCCGCGGGCCCGAGCCCCGACGCCGAGAGCCCGATCAATCGGATGGGCTGGTCGAGCCGCTCGCGATCGAGCAGCGTGCGCACGCGGCGATACAACTCGAGTCCATCCTGCGTCGGCTCAGCCGTTATCGCACGGGTGATGGTGTGGAAGTCCGAGAACCGCAGCTTCAGCGTCACGCGGGCCGCCGCGACCCCATCCCCGCGAAGCTCGCGCGCCACCCGTTCCGCCTGTTCGCGCAGCACCGTCGCGAGCCGCGCGGGATCCCGGCAATCACTCCCGAACGTCTCCTCCGCGCCCATCGACTTCGGCGCGGTGTACGGCTCGACGGGGCGATCGTCGCGTCCGAAGGCGAGATCGTGCAGATCGGCGCCGTGGCCCCCGAAGCGACGCACGAGCACCGCCCGCGGCATCGCCTGGAGCTGCGCGATCGTGATGACGCCGAGACCTGACAGTGCTTCGGCCATCACCCGGCCGACACCCCACAAGCGTCCGATGGGAAGAGGTGCCAGGAACTCGGCCTCACCGCCCGGCGGCACCACCACCAAACCGTCGGGCTTTTCGAGATCCGATGCGACCTTCGCGACGAACTTGTTCGAGGCGAGGCCGGCGGATGCCGTGAGCCCCGTGACCTGGCGGATGCGCACCTTGATCGCCCGTGACGCCTCCACCGGCGCGCCGAAAAGCGACTCGGTGCCGGTGAGGTCGAGGAACGCTTCGTCGACGGAAACCGGCTCGACGAGCGGGCTGAAGCCGTCGAGGACCGTCATGATCTCCGCCGAGACCCGCTGGTATTTTTCTATGTCGACGGGCACGAACGCGGCGTGCGGGCAGAGGCGCGCGGCCGTGCTGATCGGCATCGCCGAGCGTATGCCGTAGACACGCGCTTCGTACGACGCCGTCGACACCACGCCGCGGCCGCCCGGCTCGGCGCCGACGATGACCGGTCGGCCGCGCAGGTCGGGTCGGTCGCGCTGCTCGACGGCCGCGTAGAACGCGTCCATGTCGACGTGGACGATTGAACGGCCCGCTAGAACGAGTGCTCTCCCGAGCAGTGGCCCGTCCGCTCGTGGCGAAGGACCGTGAACACGCAGAGGTCCGGGCGGCTCGCGCGCGCGACGTACCAGATGCAGCGCGGCGCGCCGTCGATCGCATCGCGCGCGAGCTCCGCGGCATCCAGCCTGACGCCTCCGCTCGCGGCGAGATGGTAGCGCCGCTGCGCGATCTCGCCTGTCTCGTCGTAGAGGGTCAGCTCGACGTCGCACGACTCCCCCGCCGGATTGTCGGCCACGATCCCGACCCAGGAATGCACTCCGCCGCCGACCGGGATCTGCCCCCACGCGAAGGTCGTCTTGGCGACCGGCACGAAGACCGCTCGATGCATGAGCGAGACGTTGATCGAGGCGAACAGTCCGCCGCGCCCATACAGCAGCTGATGGTTGATGCGAGTCGGTGCCTGGCCTGACAGGGGACGGGCGCGTAGTGTGAACGCCGCGACGTCACCCGACGCCACGCCCCGAGCGGCGAGCTCGCGCGTAACATCGCTCTCGAGGAACGTCGCGCCTGGACTCTCCAGCTCCCCCGCGTCCCACCCCGCGACGGAGCGTCCGTCGGCATCCTGCGCCTCGATGCGGAGCGAGATGCGCCCCGGCGACATGATCGGATACATGCGAACGACGGCGTCGAGATCGGCGAAGAGCGGGTACGTGCGGCAGGATTCTTCGGCGTCGTCCCAGTACTCGAGTACCGACGACGAGTCGTAGTAGCTGTGGTTTGCCGTGAATGCGCCGTCGGCACGCCGGCCCGCCAGCAGGCGACCGTAGAACATGGGCTGGCGCGGCTGACGTATGCCCAGGACACCGCTCGCGCGGTCGGCTGGATCAGGAAAGACGTCCGCGAGCGAGATGACGCGCGGGCAGAACCGCGGCACGTCGAGCGCGACCGCGACCGTGCGGACACGCCCAGGCGTCGCAAGCTCGAGGTCCAGCGTGCCGTGGCACGGCTCCGCCCCCGCCATGAAGACGGCGAACGTCTCCGTGCCGCTCTCCAGGTCGATCGACGCCTCGCGATTCTGGATGGTGTTGATGGCGTCGTCCTCGAACACGTCGTTGAGGATCCGGTTGTACGCGTGGACGGTGTTGAGGAACCCCGGACCCGCGTGATTGATCATGACGGCGGGGAACGGGACCACGAGGTTGTCGGCGGCGAAGAATTCGACGAGGTGGCTGGCCGCGGCCCCCTCCGCCATGCGCGAGAGCGGAAACCGGTGCACGCGCGGCTCGGTGATCGTGTGCAGACCCGCGTGGATCCTGGCGCCGTCCGCGTCGATCGCGGTAATGCGGCACGCCACCTTCGGATAACGCCGCTTCAGCAGAAAATGGTTGAGGAAGGTGATCTCGACCTCGGCGCCGGGCACCTCCGGAACGAGCAGCGACGAGCGGTGGACGCTGTCCCGGGTGGGATCTTCGTGGTGTCGCCTGCGCGTGGCCTCGTGGTCTTTGAAGGGCTTCATGATGCCGGTAGCCTCGGTCGAGCAACGTAGCACGAGATGCGGAATCTCTCCTCAGCCGTGCGTTCCGAACGGATCGAACCTCGACGCGTCGATGAAGCATTCAACGCGATGCTCGCCGGCGTCCAGGCGCACACCGAGCCATGCGTGATAGGCCGCGAACGTCTCCAGCGCGCCGGCGCCGCTCCCACAGCGCCACCAGGGACCAAAGGCGTTCGAGATCACCAACGCCACAGGGGCACGAGTTCGGACCGACATCTCCAGCACCGATCCGGCGTAGCGATCCAGGGTGACGCGTGCTTCGGCGTCATGCTCCAGGCCGCGGAGCCGCGCGGCATCGCGCTCGACCACGAACACCGACTCCCGGAGCTCCGCGGTGCTGGCGGCGCCGAGCGCATCGAGGAGCGCGCGCTCGTCGGCGAAGCCGCGCACCCCCGCCACGAGAAAGACGCGGTCGAAGGCATCCAGATTCCGGTAGATGGAGAAATCGCCTCCAGTGAAGTTACGCCGGATCGCGGCGACGACACCGGCCGCGGGCGACGCGCCGGGTGTATGCACAGGGACGATCCGCGAGCTCCTGCTGACGATCGGCTCTCGAGAGACGAAGTACTTCGTGTTCATCAGGGACAGGAGCGGGAGGCGGAGGCGCTCCTCGAGATGGATACCACCCGCTTCTTCCGGCGCGACGACATAGAGGCTCATCGACGGCCGGAACCCCGGCTCGTTCAAGACCATGCCCCAGAACTGCCTCACCAGATGGATCTGGTTGCTGAAGAGGGAGTCGGACGTTTCGAAGCCGTAGTAAAGCAGATGACCGGGCTTGAGGTCCGTCTCCGCGGGGCGCCCGGACTGGACGGCCGCGACACGAAAGACAGAGGGATCCTCGACGCGCAGACGCCGCAGCGGCTCGTAGTCGAGGAAGAAGCCGACCGTCCGGTTGTTGAGCCACGCGCCGATGTTCGTCTTGACTCGAGAGGCGTGCGTCCAGCCGCTCGACATCAGCATCACGATGACCACGGCGGTGCTGAGCGACATGATCCATCGGGAGCCCGCGGTGATGCCGAGCCCGCGCGGCAGGTAGCCCGCGATCATGAGGGCGGCGAGAGGCGCATATGCCCACAAGACCGTCTGCATCCGCATGGTCAGGCTCCGTGCGACCGGCCCGCCGACGTCCTGAAGCCCCCACGCCGCGAGCCAGACCATCAGATCCATGACGACGAGCAGCCCGACCGCTAGGAGGATGTGTCGAACGACGCGTCTCCGAAGATCGCGCTCCGCGAGGTACGTGGTAACGGCGACGAAGATCAGGGACACCGTCAGGAATCCTCCCTGTTCCCGCGCCAGTTGGTAGAGATTCGTCGCCCACTCGACCATCAGGCCCGCGGTCGAGGCGGAGTCGAATTTCCGGAAGTACGCGCGATCGGACCACGCGTTGAAGACGGCGATGGCATAGATTTCGCGGACGGCGAACGCGGTCGTGAGGAGGACGAAGAGCCCCCACCACCCGACCGTCGACCATCGAAACGGCCGAGGGAAAAGAAGGACGATCGGCGTGAACCCAGTCACCATCCAGATGGTGTTTCGCGAGTAGTCGCCGACGAACCCGACGACCACACCGAGCGCGACGACCACGACCATCTTCGTGACGGGGCTGCCGGGCTCCGGCACGATCCGGATGAACACCCACAGGACCAGCGGTGTCAGCATGAACACCACGTACTCCGGAGCGATGGCCAGCTGCTCGAACGAGATGTTCGCGTAGATGTACGCCGCCGCCACGCCGAAGAGCGCGCCTCGATCGACCGTGTCCTTCATCAGGACGAAGGTGCAGACGGAAGCGACGGACAGCGCCAGGAGATAGAAGACCTTGTAGGCGGCGATGGGGCCGACGAGGCGGGTGAGCTGAGGCAGGGGGTTGAGGGTCTTCATGGACTGCGGCCGCGTGAGGACACCACCTCCCATCAGCGGCGACCAGGTAGGCACGCCTCCGGTAGCCGCCACTTCCTGAAGCTCGGGGAAGAAGAACGCGTTTGCGTTGTCGAGCCGGAAGACCGACAGACGACCGAAAGCCCAGTACTCCGCAGAGAGGCACACCGGGATGGCAACCGCGAGGACGAGGAACACGACGAGCCGCCGACGACCGGCCACGGCCAGTCGACTCAATATGGACGCCACGCGGGCTATTGTCTCCAAAGCATCCGCGCGCCCGTCGATCGATCGTCTTTCGGCATTCGATTCGACCTCCTCAAATACTGGATTATAGTGATGTTACCGTCCAGGTCTTCGACGCCACGCGCTCTCCGCGAGGAGGCTTGAAAAAACATGCGGGTCCTTGTCACCGGTGGGGCCGGATTCATCGGAAGCAACGCCGCCCACCGTTTCGCGCGGAACGGCCACGACGTCCTCGTCTTCGACAACCTGGCCCGTCCAGGGTCGCGGCACAATCTGCAGTGGCTTCGTGAGACGACGCGCACCGCGTGCCTCGAGGGCGACGTGACGGATGCCGCCGCGCTTCGGACGATTGTCGCGGAGTTCCGGCCCGACGTCATCCTGCATCTCGCCGCGCAGGTCGCCGTCACGACGTCCGTGATCGCGCCGCGCGCGGACTTCGATACCAACGCCCTCGGCACGCTGAACGTTCTCGAAGCGGTCCGCGAACGACATCCGGAGTCGATCGTCATCTACGCATCGACCAACAAGGTCTACGGCGCTCTCGGCGGGCGGGACATCGTCATGCGGGGCACCCGATACGGCTTCGGGAACGAAGAATCAGGCGTGGACGAGCGCGAGCCGCTCGACTTCTACTCGCCGTACGGATGCTCGAAAGGCGCTGCCGACCAGTACGTCAGGGACTACGCGCGGATGTATGGGCTACGCACGATCGTCCTGCGCCAATCATGCATCTATGGACCACGCCAGTTCGGCGTCGAAGACCAGGGATGGATCGCCTGGTTCACCATCGCCGCCGCGCTCGGTCTGCCCGTGACGATCTACGGCGACGGGAAACAGGTGCGTGACGTGCTGTTCGTGGACGATCTCGTCGACCTGTTCGAGCGGGTCGTCGAGCAGGCCGCTGCCGTCGCGGGCCAGGTGTTCAACGTCGGCGGGGGTCCGGATTTCCAACTCAGCCTGTTGGAGCTCCTCTCGCAGCTGGAGCAGCTCCGTGGCGAGCACATCCCCTACTCGTTCGACGGCTGGCGCCCCGGCGATCAGAAGGTGTACGTGAGCGACATCGGGAAGAGCCGCGAGATGCTGGGCTGGAAGCCCAAGGTGTCGCCCGCCGAGGGCGTCACCCGGCTGCACGAATGGGTGAGCGGACACCTCGCTCTCGTCAAGACCGTCGCGTCGGAGCGCTGACGGTGGAACGCGTGAGTGTCGTCATCCCGATCCGCAACGAGGAAGCCTGCATCGGGCGCGTCCTCGACGATCTACGCAAGGCGACCGCGGAGCTTCCCCACTACCAGTTCGAGACGATCGTCGTCGACGATGGGTCGACCGACGGCGGCGCGGAGATCGCGCGCTCCTACGGCGCGCAGGTCGTGCCGAATGGGCCCCCTCACGGCAAGGGCGCGGCGCTTCGCACCGGCTTCGCGCGCGCGGCCGGCGACATCATCGTGATGATGGACGGCGACTATTCGCACATGGCGGAGGACATGGGGGCGCTGTTGGGCGCGCTCCGGCCGGGCGTCAGTCTCGTCATCGCCTCGAGAAGCTTCGGCGGCAGCGACGAATTCACCCCTGTCCGGGCCTTTGGCAACATCGCGCTGAGCTATCTCTTCGGCGTGCTCCACGGCCGCTATCTCTCGGACTCGTTGAACGGGTACAAGGCCTTTCGGCGCGAGGTGTTCACCCGGTTCGAATACACGTCTGTCGCGTTCGAGATCGAAATCGAATTGCTCTCGAAGGCACTCCGCTGCGGACGAATCGTCGAAGTGGGAAGCCACGAGCGCGCGCGCGCGGGGGGAAGCGCCAAGTCGAAGGTCGTTCGCCACGGCTCTGGTTTCCTCGTCAAGATGATTCGCGAACGCTGGCAGCGTGTCGATGACGCGGCCACGATGAAGCGCGGTCGCTGAGCGTGGCACACATCGCCCTGGTGCGGCCCCCGTTCTACGGGACGCGGTGGGAGCTGACGGTGGACGCCACGCCCCCGATCAGCGTCGCCTATCTCGCCGGGTCGCTCGTCGCCCAGAACCACCACGTCACGGTCATCGATTCCGTCGGCGAGGCGCTCGAGCGCGGCATGCGGCCGCTGAACAACGGGCTGTTGACGCTCGGTTTGTCCCCCGACGAGATCGCGTCCCGCATCCCGTCCGGCACGGACGTCATCGGCGTGAGCTCGATGTTCAGCGTGGAATGGCCGTTCATCCGGGACATCGTGGAGACGATCCGCCGCCGGTTTCCCTCGGTACCCCTCGTCCTCGGCGGCGAGCATCCGACGGCGCGCTACGCCTTCTCTCTGAAGAGTTGTCCCGGGGTCGACGCCATCGTGCTCGGCGAGGGGGAAGCGACGTTCGGTGAGCTGGTGACAGCCGTACGAACGGGCATTCCCCTGGACGGCGTGCGGGGTATCGCCTTCCGGCGCGGCGGAGAGGTGGTCACGACCCCTCCCCGGCCGCGGATCCGTGACGTGGATGCCATCCCCGAGCCCGCCTGGGAGCTCACACCGCTCGAGGCCTATCTGGACCGGAAGCTCGCCTACGGTGTCGAGCGCGGCCGCACGATGCCCATGCTCGCCAGCCGCGGTTGCCCGTACGAGTGTACGTTCTGCTCGAACCCGGTCATGTGGACGACGCGGTGGCTGGTGCGCACGCCCCGGAAGGTCGTCGACGAGATGGAGAAGTACATCGCCGCCTATGGCATCGACTCGGTCGATTTCTACGACCTGACCGCCGTCGTGCGAAAGGACTGGATCATCGAGTTCTGCGAGGAGTTGCTGCGCCGTGGCATCAAGGTCGACTGGCAGCTCCCGAGCGGGACGCGGTCCGAGGCGCTCGACAACGACGTGATTCCGTTGCTGCACCGATCCGGATGCACGAACCTCACCTACGCGCCCGAGAGCGGCTCGGACCGGATGCTGAAGCTCATCAAGAAGAAGGTGAAGCTGCCCCGGATGCTGACGTCGATCGAGACCGCCATCGCCGCCGGAATCAACGTCAAGGTGACGCTGATCCTGGGCTTCCCGGGTGAGACATGGCGCGACGTGCTGAAGACGTTCTGGTTTCTCGCCCAGCTGGCGGTGCGAGGCGTCCACGACGTGTCCGTCTGGGCCTTCGTGCCCTACCCCGGATCGGCGCTCTTCGAAGGCCTCGTGCGCGACGGGCGGCTCGACCCGGAGACCGACGAGTACTTCATGTCGCTGGCGGCGTACGCGGATATCGGCCGCACGAAGTCCTGGAGCCAGAGCTTCGGGTCGCGCACGCTGAAGGCGATCAGAATCGGGGCCTTCCTCTTTTTCTATGGGCTGTCGTTCGCGATTCGACCGCTCCGGCTGTACCACATCGCGAAACACATCCTGTCCGGAAGACACCACTCGAAGCTCGAGAGTCGCCTGGTGTCGCTGATCCGAAAGGTGCGCACCTAGCCAACACCTAGCCAGGATTATTCAGGAGCGAGCCCGATCTGCGGCGCCACGCCCGTGAGCGCCTGCACCACGAACGCGATGTGCGCGTCCAGCTCGACGCCGAGCTCCGCCGCACCGCGATAGACGTCGTCGCGGTTCACGGTACGCGCGAAGGCCTTGTCCTTGAGCTTCTTCTTCACGGATGCCGGCTCGAGGCCCGCGATGACGCGCCCGGGCCGCACGAGCGCGCACGCGTGGACGAAGCCGGACAGCTCGTCGCAGGCGTAGAGCGCGCGGTCGAGGAGCGCACTGCGCGGCATGCCGGAGTAGTCGGCGTGCGCGAGGATGGCGTAGACGATCTCGGCGGGCACCCCGCGCGCGGCGAGAATCTCGGCGCCCTTCATCGGGTGCCGCGGGGCGTGCGGGTGTACCTCGTAGTCGAAATCGTGGAGCATGCCGGCGATCCCCCACGTGTCGACGCTCTCGCCGAAGCGGGCGGCGTACGCGCGCATCGAGGCTTCGACCGCGCGCGCGTGCTTCCGGAGGCTGTCGCCCTTCGTGAACTCCGTGAGGATCGCCCAGGCGTCCGCGGGGCTCACTCGTGGGTGTCCACGCTCTTGCGCAGCGTCTCGACCTCGCCTTCGAGCGCGCGGATCCGCTCGAGGAGCTGCTCGATCGCGCGGGCGACGGGATCGGGCAGGTCCGTCTGGTTGAGGTCGATCCCGTCGGTCACGCGCTGCCCGTCCTTGTGCGTGATGCGGCCGGGCACGCCGACGACGACCGAGTTCGGCGGCACCTCGCGCACCACCACCGAGCCGGCGCCGATGCGGCTGTTGTCGCCGATCTTGAAGCCGCCGATGATCTTGGCGCCCGCGCCGACCACGACGTTGTCACCGAGCGTCGGATGGCGCTTCTCGCGCTTGAGGCTCGTGCCCGCCAGGCTCACGCCCTGGTACAGCGTCACGTTTCGGCCGACCTCGGCGGTCTCGCCGATGACGACGCCCATGCCGTGGTCGATGAAGAGCCCGGGCCCGAGCTTCGCGGCCGGGTGGATTTCGATGCCCGTCAGGAAGCGCGAGAGGTGCGACAGGAATCGCGCGGAGCCGAACCAGCCGGCCTTCCACAGCCGATGCGCCTGGCGATGGAACGCGAGCGCGTGCACGCCCGGGTAACAGAGGATCGCCTCGAGCCGTGAGCGGGACGCGGGGTCGCGCTCGAACACGGTCTGGATGTCACGGCGAAACGCGTCGAACATGTCATGGCCTCCGGCTGAGCCAGTCGCGCGCCGCCGCTCTAACCGCCTCCGCCACGACGTCGGCCGCGTGTCGCCGATCCTCGGGCAGCCCGTCCAGCGCGCGCTCGACCTCTTCCGGCTCGAGATGCAGCACATCGTCGACGGGTCGCCGGACGACCAGCTCGCTCACGACACTCGCCGCCGCGATCGTGGGGCCGCACCCGTAGGCCTGGAATCGCGCTTCGGCGACCCGGCCGTCCCGCACGCGGAGGAACACCCGCGCGAGGTCGCCGCAGCCGTCGTACTCACCTTCGCCCATGGCATCCGGGTCGCGCATCAAGCCGGCGTTCCTCGGGTTGAGGAAATGGTCGACGAGCGTGGGACTGTACCTCACGCCGCTCCCACCGGCAGAGCCTGCCGCAGCTTGCGCACGAGCGGCTCCACCGACTCGATGACGTAGTCGACGTCCTCCGCCGTCGTCGAACGGCCGAGCGAGGATCGCACGGCGCCCATCGCCCAGTCGAGAGACGTGCCCATCGCCACGAGGACGTACGACGGCTCGATGTTACCCGAGGTGCACGCCGACCCCGCCGACACCGCGATCCCGCGCAGGTCGAGCCCGAGGACGATCGACTCCGACTCGACGTGCCGGTAGCAGATGCTGGCCGTGCCCGGCAGCCGATCCGTGGGATGGCCGTTCAGACGGGCGTCCGGCACACGCGTCGAAATCCCGCTCCAGTAGCGGTCGCGCAGCGTCGTCAGTCGCGCCGCCTCGTCGCGCATGTCGCGCCCGCGGACCTCCACGGCCTTGCCGAAGCCGACAATCCCGGGAACATTCTCCGTCCCTGCGCGTCGCCGGCGCTCGTGATCGCCGCCGTGCTGCACGGAGACCATCTTGGTGCCCTTGCGAATGTAGAGACCGGCCACGCCCTTCGGGCCGTAGATCTTGTGCGCGGAGAAGGACAGGAGGTCGATGCCCATCGCGTCGACGTCGATCGGCACCTTGCCGAACGTCTGCACGGCGTCGACGTGGAACGGCACGCCGTGCTCGCGCGCGATCCGTCCGATCTCCGTGATCGGCTGGATGGTCCCGACCTCGCTGTTGGCGTGCATCACGCTGATCACCGCCGTGTCGGGCCGGATCGCCTTCCGGACGTCGTCGGGATCGACCTGCCCGTAGCGGTCGACCGGCAGGTAGCTCGCCGCGAACCCCTGCGTCTCCAGCGCCTGCACGCTGCGAAGGACGGCGTGATGTTCGATGGACGACGTGATGACGTGACCGCGGCCGCGCACCAGCGCCAGGCCTTTCACGCCGAAGTTGTCGGACTCCGTCCCGCCGGAGGTGAAGACGACCTGATCGGGTGGCACGTTGAGAAATCCGGCGACACGCTCACGCGCGAGGTCGACCCCCGCGCGCGCATCCCGCCCGAAACCGTGGACGCTCGAGGGATTGCCGAAGACCTCTCCGAAATAGGGCGTCATCTCCGCCACGACGTCAGGATGCACCGGTGTCGAGGCATTGTGATCGAGGTATACGCGACGCGTCATATTGCTCTCCTCTTCTTGCGATGCTAGGCTCGGCCCTGATGGACCTCGCCCGAAAAAAGCTCGGGCTGCTGCTTTCCACCGGCCCCGAGCGTCCTGTCAATCTCGACACCGCCGTCGGTCTCTCCGAAGCCGCGCTCGGTCGGGGCAGCAACGTCTATCTGTATCTGATCGACGACGGGGTGAAGGCCCTCGACGACCCCCGCGTGCTGGCACTCGCCGAGCGCGGGGCGAAGCTGTTCGTGTGCGCGTTCGGCTGCCAGAAGCGCCGCATCCCACTGCGGGATTCCGAGACGATCACGTACTGCGGTCTCGTCGTGCTCACGGACATCATCAACGGAACGGACCGCTTCGTCGCGCTGAACTGATCGCGCCCCCGTGCCCGAGCCCGTCCTCGTCCTGATCTCCGCCGATCCGCGCGAATCGCACCGCGCGAACGAGGCGATGCGCATCGGCCTCGGCATCGTGTCCGGCGAGAACGACGTGACGTTCGTCCTCACGGGGCCCGCCGTCCACCTGCTCGACGGCGACACGGACGACCTCGTCGACGGCGACGACATCGCGAAGTTCCGGGCGAACCTCAAGTCTCTCGGCATCCCGTTCCACGTGGAGACAGTGTCCGCGCCGCGTGGCGAAGATTGGAACGCCGACGGGCATCCCGTCGTGCGCGTGACGCTCGCGGAGATCGCCGCGCTCATCCGCGGGAGCCGACGGGCGCTCGTCTTCTGATGGCCCGCGTCCTCCACGTGTTCAAGGGCGACCACGCGGTCGAGGCGGCCGCGGTCATCGCTCCGCAAGCGGCGGCGGGCGACGAGGTCGCCGTCGCGCTGCTCGCCGGCGTGCCGGCGCCCGCGTCCCCCGCGGGCGTCACGATCCACCGCGTACCCGAGGACACCTCGTACGAGCGTCTCCTCGAGTTGATCTTCGAAGCCGACACCGTCGTCACCTGGTAGCAGGCTCATCGGTTCCGGTACTCGTCGAGCCACGCCATCTGGATCGCTTCGAGGATCTTCTCGTTCGAGGCTTTCGCGTCGTCGGTGAAGCCGGGCAGCTCCGTGACGTAGCGGTGCAGATCCGTGAATCGCACCGTGAGCGGGTCGAGCTCGGAATACGTCTCGCTCAGCGCGATGCCGATGTCTTCCGTATCCCGCCAGCCCATGGTCATTTCGGGATCTCCACGACGACGTCTCCGCGCACGACCGCCTGACATCCCAGCCGGGACCGGATGGTCAACCCCTCCGCGGTATCGAGCCGGTCGTCCTCCTCCTCCTGCATCTCGGACAGGTTCGCCTCGCCCTCGCGTACGATGACGTGGCACGTGGTGCAGGCGCAGCTGCCGCCGCAGTTGTGCTCGAGCTCGATGTGATTCGCGAGCGCGATGTCGAGCAGGGAGCCCGGCTTGCCGTGATCGGCGAGCGGGTACTTCGCGTCGTCCACCTCGACCGTCTTTCCCTCCGGCAGGAACGTCACGCGATGGATCGCCATCGCCTACTCCGACTCCATGATCTCGACGGCCCGCGCCGTCCCGAGCGCGCCCTTGAGCGCGGTGTCCATCATCAGCTCCGCGAGGTGCTCGGTGGCGCGGTTGAGGGCCGTCGTGGCCTCGCGGATGGCGTCCCGATCCTGGGTCTCGCGAACCCGCGTGAGCTCGGCGCGCGCGGCCGCGATGCGCGTGCGCTCCGCCTCGTCGACGAGGTGCGCGCCCTGCCGCAGCGCCCGCTCCACGTGGGTGACGACGGTGTCCGCCTCGTTGCGCGCCTCGATGAGCATGCGCGTCTCCACGTCCGCCTCCGCGTACGTGAAAGAGTCTTCCACCATCCGTTCGACCTCGGCGTCACTGAGGCCGTAGGTCGGCTTCACCTCGATCGACGCCGTCTTGCCCGTGCGGAGCTCCGTGGCCTGCACCTGGAGGATGCCGTTCGCGTCGACGAGAAACGTGACGTCGATCTTCGGCATTCCCGCGGGCATCGCGTCGATGCCGCGCAGCTCGAAGCGCGCGAGCGACCGGCAGTCCTTGGCGAGCTCGCGCTCGCCCTGGACGACGTGCATGTCGACGACCGTCTGCCCGTCCGCGGACGTCGTGAACATTTCTCGGGCGCTCGTGGGCACCGTGCTGTTGCGGGAGATGAGCACGCTCACGATGCCGCCGAGCGTCTCGATGCCGAGCGAGAGCGGCGTCACGTCGAGGAGCAGCATGCTCGTGATGCCGCCGGCGAGGATGTGCGCCTGCACGGCCGCACCGAGCGCCACCACCTCGTCCGGATTGATCTGGCTGTGCGGCGTCTTGCCGAACAGCTCCTGGACGCGGCGCCGCACGAGGGGCACGCGCGTCGAGCCACCGACCAGCACGATCTCGTCCACCTGCGACGGGCGAAGTCCCGCGTCCGCGAGCGCCATGCGGCACGGGCCGAGCGTCTTCGTCACGAGCGGCTCGATCAAACGCTCGAGGTCGGCGCGCGCAATCGCCTTGTGATAGGTGAACCCGGCGAACGGCAATGTCAGCGCCGTACGATCCGCCGACGACAGTCGCACCTTCGCCGCCTCCGCGGCCAGCCGCAGCTCCTGCATCACCTCGTGATCGTGCGCGAGGTCGACACCGTCGCGCTGGAGCTCGGCGTGATGACACGCCTGGATGTCCTCCATCAGCCACAAAAGGATCACGCGGTCGAAGTCGTCGCCGCCGAGATGTGTGTCACCGTTCGTCGCGAGCACCTCGAAGATCCCGTCTTTCACGCGGAGGATCGAGATGTCGAAGGTGCCTCCGCCGAGGTCGTAGACCGCGACCACGCCTTCCTTCAGGCGGTCGAGCCCGTACGCGAGCGACGCTGCGGTCGGCTCGTTCACGATGCGGACGACGTCCAGACCGGCGATGCGCCCGGCGTCGCGGGTGGCCTGGCGCTGGCTGTCGTTGAAGTAGGCGGGCACGGTCACGACGGCCTTCTCGACCGACTCGCCGAAGTGCCGCTCCGCGCGCTCCTTGAGCGCCTTCAGCACCAGCGCCGACACTTCGGGCGGCGTCACCGTGCGCTCGCCGACACGAATGCTCACGACGTGCTCGGTCGGCACGACCGTGAAGGGAAAGTACTTCAGCTCGTCCTTCACGTCGTCGTAGCCCCGACCCATGAATCGCTTGACCGAGTAGACGGTGGTGGCCGGACGTCGGACGAGCTGGCGTCGTGCGGCGTCACCGACCACGACACCGTCCGGCGTATACGACACGATGGACGGCAGGAGTGCCTTACCGTCCTCGTCGGGGATCACGCGCGGCAGCCCCGTCTTCTCGTCGACGTACGCAACGAGGCTGTTCGTCGTGCCGAGGTCGATGCCGATGATGCGCGACATGCCCGTCCTAAGTTTGACGGCCTTTGGCCGTCAGATGGTCGGCGCCCTCGAGCGCCTCTCCAAGATCGTCGATGACCGTCCGCAGATAGGCGCGAGTCGCGAGTGCCGCCTTGAAGTCGGCGAGCACCTTCGCCTGGTCGCCGGCCGCCGCCGCGTCCCACGCGGCGCTCAGCTCGCCCGTGATGCGCGCATCCTCGGTCACGCGGCGGGCGGCCAGCCGTTCGCACTGCGCCGCCAACGCGGCGCGCACGGTGTCGTCGAGGCTGCCCGTCCGTGCGTCCTGTAGCGTCTCCTCTATCTCGAACATCTCTTCGAGCAGCTCGGGCGGCGCCTTCGGCGTGACCATGGAACGCGTTTCGTCGCCTTCCTTCGTGTCCCGTCCCTCTTCGAGCTGGATGAGATATTCCACGCGGGCGATCGGATCCCGCAGCACCCGGTAGGCGGCGTTCACGCGGGCCGAGCTCTCCAGCACGCGCGCCTGCTCCTCCGCCGGCGCCGATTGGTAGAAGTCAGGGTGATGCCGGCGCGACAGCGCATGAAAGCGCCGCTGCAGCTCGGCCGCATCGATCCCGACCTTTCGCGGCAAATCGAACACCTCGAAAAAATTCACTCGTGTCCCCTGTGGCGCCCAAAACAAAACGGGCCCGCCGACCGGGCCCGTCGCGTGGGAGCGGACGAGCCCCTTATACGCTGAAGGATTCACCACACCCGCAGGCCGACTTCGCCTGGGGATTCACGAAGGTGAAGCCGCCCGTGAGCCCTTGCTGCACGTAGTCGAGCGTGGTCCCGGTCAGGTAGAGGTAGCTCTTCTTGTCGCACACGACCTTGATCCCATCGATCACGAACTCCTTGTCGTGGGGACCCCGCTCGGTGTCGAACTCGAGCGCGTACGACATACCCGAGCAGCCGCCGCCCTTGACACCCATGCGCAGGAAGACCTCGTCGCCGAGGCTCTGCGCTTCCTTCAGCTGCTTCACGTGCTTCACCGCGCTCTCCGACAGTGTCAGTGCCATCGTCCTTCCCTCCGGCCGGTTACTTCGCGGCCGCCCCGGCTCTCGCCGTGGCCCCGTGCTTGTCCTTGTAGTCCGCCAGCGCCGCCTTGATCGCATCCTCGGCGAGGACCGAGCAGTGGATCTTCACCGGCGGCAGCTTCAGCTCGTTCACGATGTCCGTGTTCTTGATCTTGGCCGCCTCGTCCACGGTCCTGCCCTTCAACCACTCCGTGGCCAAGCTCGAGGACGCGATGGCGCTCCCGCACCCGAACGTCTTGAACTTCGCGTCCTCGATGACGCCCGTCTCGAG
>JBGOTH010000012.1:0-16917 GCA_041476345.1 Methylomirabilia bacterium | reverse complement strand
GCCGAAGACGAAGCCAAGCTCATCATCGAAGCGTACGGGACGCTCAACGATCCCGAACGCCGGCGCGCCTACGACGGATGGCTTCGCGCGCACTCGGCGGCGCCGGTCCCCGCCGAGACGCCCCGGACGGTGCCGCTGTCGGACCGACTCACGACGCGAGTGCGAGCCGCGCTGCCCGCTTATCGCGTCGCCATCCGTGCGCCGTTCGCGCGGGCCTTCGACATCGTGCTGGAAGGCCCCGGCGCCTTCGCGCCCCGTGTCTACGTCAAGGCGTATTCCCTCGTGACGCACGTCAACTGGCCGACCATCTTCGTCCTCTGCAAGGCGCTCAGAGTGGCCCGGCACGGCATGATGCCGTCCACCGACCTCCTGCTCGTGACGGCCGGACGGATCGACGACGCGGACGCGTTCGTCGAAGCCGCCGGCGCCCATACCGCCCCGTGGACGTGGAACCGCCTCGTCGTGGGCGTTCAGGCGTTGTCGCCGAGCCTCGTGCACCTCTACGAAGCGCCCTTGATGCCGCGTGCGTTCCATCGGCTGCGGGATGCGCTCGCCGTGGCCGGTCGAACGACCGCGCTCACGTAAGACGGCGGCGCGGGTCTCGTTGACAAGGACCTGTCGGCGGGCTATTGAAGGGGTTCGTCGGTCCGCAGGGGGCGCAATGATGCGACCGCAGCGCGAGATCGTTTGATGACAGAGAGCGCCGCCGCCCGCCGGCTCGACCGGCTTCTCGAAGCCGTTCAGCGCGCCGATACCTTCGAAGCCACCCTCGAAGCCGCGGTACGCGTGGTCCCGGAGCTGCTCGGGGTCACGCAGGCGGCGCTGTATCTTCTGGATGCCATCGACGGCCGTCTCTTGCCTGTGGCGGCCTCAGGGATCTCGTCGAATGCCATTCCGGCCTTCTACGCACTGGCGGGGGCCCCCACCATTCCCGCGATCCGGCGCGCTCTCGACAGCCGTGAGCCGGTCGTCGCCCGCTCGGTCCTCATCGTGCCGCTCGTGAGCGGCGGGCAGCTCGAGGGCGCCATGACGCTCCAAACCCCCGGCCACGACGTGGAGTTCACGCCGGAGGACGTCGACTTCACGCGCGAGATGGCCCTCCACGTGGCGGGCGCGATCTGCCGCGCGCGGCACGTGCGCGACATGCAGGTCCGGCTGAAGGAAACCGCCGCGCGGCTGGCGGTGAGCGACGCGCTCGCGTCGACCCTGGACGTGATCGAGACGATGCGCCGCGTGGCGCGCGAGATCGGCCGCGCGATCGGCGGCGACATGGTCGGCGCCTACCTCGCGGACGGGGCCGGCGTCGCGCTCCGGCCCGTGGCCGGCTATCACGTCCCTGAGGCACTCGTGGCGTCGTTCCTCGAGTTCCCTCTGCCGATCAAGGGTGCTCCGGGGCACGAGGCGCTCTGGCGCGCGCGTCGGGCGTTCTGGACGCTCGATGCGGCCGCGGACCCGCGCCTACATCCCGAGATGGTGCGCCGCTTCCCGCATCGCTCGAACCTCGTGGTCCCCATGCTCGTGAAGGGCGAGCCGATCGGTGCCTTCATCGTCATCTGGTGGGACGACGCGCGGGCGATCACTCCGGAGGAGCTGCGCCTCGTGGAGGGGATCAGCGAGCAGGCCGCGATGTTCGCGGCCAACGCGCGCTTGTACGAAATGCTGTCGGAGCGCCTGGCGTTCGAGCGCGAGACGCGCGCGTCCCTCGAGCGTTCGGAGCAGCGTCGGGCCGCGTTCCAGGAGATCGTCAAGGAGCTGGCGGGGGAAATGGAGCTCGAGCCGCTCCTGGCGCTCGTCGGTCGTCGCGCCCGCGAGCTGTTCGAGGCCGACGCCGCGCTGATCTCGCTCGTGGAGGGAGACGACGTCGTCGTGCGGGCGAGCGCGGGCCCGCCCGACCTCGCATCTATCAGGACGCGGCGACCGATCGCCGAGAGCCAGGTAGGGCGGGTGATCCGGGATCGCCGGCCGTACGCGGCGCCGGATCTGGCGCTCGACCCGGCGTGGAGCGGGTCGCGGCTCACGAGCACCGGGTACCGCGCGATGCTCTCGGTGCCGATCGTTCTCCGCGACGAGGCGATCGGCGTGATCGGCGTCCTCCACCGCGCACCGCGGCACCACACCGCCGAGGACGTCCGCCTGCTGACCGCCTTCGCCGAGCACGCCGCGCTTGCCGTCGACCGTGCGGGGCTCCGAGCCCAGCGCGAACGACGGCTGCACGAGACCGAGCGCCTGCTCGCGGTGAGCCAGGCATCGACCTCGACGCTCGACGTCAACGAGGTGGCGCGCCGTACCGTTCGGGAGATGGTCCTGGCCCTCGACGGCGACGTCGGGGGCGCGTGGATGCTGGCCGACGACGGTACGAGCTTCGTTCCGCTCGCCGGCTACCACGTGCCGCCTGGGCTCCTCGACGGTATCGAGAGCTACGCACTGGATCCGCAGCATCCGCTCATCGTAGAGGCGCGGCGCCTTGGCGTGCCGCTCGCCTTCCCGGACAGTGCGAACGATCCGCGCGTCGATCACCCGATCCTGCGCCTTCTCCCGCACCGGTCGCTCCTCGTGTGTCCCATGCGCCTTGGCGGGGAGACCGTCGGGGGCTTCGCCGTGGGCTGGCTCGAGCGCTCGCACGTCTTCACCGACGACGAGCTCAGGCTCGTGGAGGGCATGGCGCGCCAGGCCGCCGCCGGCATCGCCAACGCCCGGCTCGTCGCCGCCGAGCGGCGCGCCGGCGAACGCCTGGCGGCGTCGGAGGCGCGGTATCGCTCGCTCGTGGAGAACCTCAACGACGTCGTTTACGTGCACGATCTCGACGGGGTGATCCAGGAAATCAACGAAGCGGGGGTCCGGATCTCCGGCTACTCGCGCGAGCAGCTCATCGGCATGCGCGTCTGCGACTTCCTCGGGCCGGAAGATTTGCGGCAGGCCGCCCGCGTCCTCACGAGCATGATCAGGGGCGAGCTGTCCGCCGGGCTCTTCACGGCTGAGTTCCGCCGTCGGGACGGCAGCCGCCGACTCCTGGAGTGCAGCGGGCGCGCCATCCTTCGCGACGGCAAGGTCGTGGGTGTCCAGGGCGTGGCGCGCGACATCACCGAGCGCCGGCGTCTCGAGCAGCGCCAGTTCGTCCTCGTCGCGCTGAGCCACGAGCTCGCGACGGAAACCGGCCTCGACGCGCTCCTCGCACGAATCGCGTCCCGCGTCCGCGCAATCATGGACACGGACGCCGGGTTGCTCATGCTGCTCGAGGGAGACGAGCTGGTCGTGGGCGCGGCGGCCGGCGTGGCGCCCGAGCTCCTCCAGGACCGTCTCAGCGTCGCGACCAGTCTCACGGGCGCGGTGGTGAGGGATCGCCGTCCGTTCGTCTGTGGCGACCTCACGCAGCACCCGGAGTGGCGTAGCGCGCCCGTGGTGACGCGCCTCGGGTATCGCTCGATCGTCGCCGTCCCCGTGATCCTGCAAGACCGCATCCTCGGGGTGCTCAAGGTCCTGCATCGGACGCCGCGCAGCTTCAGCCACACGGACGTCGAGTTCCTCGAGATGCTCGCGATGCAGGTCGCGCTCGCGATCGACAACGCGCGCCTGCTCGCGCAGACGCAGGTGCGCCTGCGCGAGACGGAGACGCTGCTCGAGCTCGGCCAGACGGTGATGCCGGCCCTCGACGTGACGGAGCGCATGCGGCTGGTCGCGCGAAGTGCGAGCCGCGCGTTCGGCGCGGACATGGTCACCGCGTACCTGGTCGATGCCGACGGCACGCAGCTCATGCCCGTGGCCGGGTACCACATCCCGCCGTCGTTGCGCGAGACGTTCATGCAGTTGCCGATCCCGATCGCCGGGCATCCCGCGTTCGGCGAGGCCTGGCAGCGGCGCGTCCCCTCGCGCACCCTCGACATGGCGAACGATCCGCGCGCGCTCCCCGAGATCCGTGCGCGCTTCCCCGCGCGCTCGGTGGTGTTCGCCCCGATCGTCATCCAGGATCGCGCGATCGGCGCCCTGATCCTCGTCTGGTGGCACCGCGAGCGCGTGCTCCATCCCGACGAGCTGAGGCTGCTCGGCGCCATTTCACGCCACGCGGCGCTCTACCTCGAGAACGCGCGCCTCTACGCGGACGCGACCGAGCGCGAGCACGAAGCGCAGGAGCTCGCCCGGCAGGCGCGCAGCCTCACCGAGAATCTCGATGCCGCCGAGGTCGGCCGACGCACCGTGGAAAGCGCGCTCTCGCTGGTGGGGGGCGTCGTGTCGACGTTCCGCGTCCTGCGCGACCGTGAGCTGGTTCTCCTCGCGTGGAGCGGCGACCAGGACTGGGCCGTCCACGCACCGCTGGTGCTCGAGTCGCCCTCGGGGATGGTGGTGCAGGCCGCCCTCGCGGGCCGGCCCATGTGGGCGGCCAATGTCCTCGAAGCGGTCGACTACCCCGAGGAGCTTCGACGGCGGGTCGAGCGCGTGGGCTCCTGCGCGATGCTTGCCGTCCCGCTGTTCTTCAAGGGCGAGCTGATCGGTGTGCTCACGATCGCGGACCGCGTCGGCCGCGTCTTCCAACCGCGCGAGATCTCCTTGCTCACGACCTTCGGCGACCAGGCCGCCGTCGCGTTCGAGAACAGCCGGCTCTACGGTGACCTGCGCGCGGCCCTCCAGCGTGCCGAGGAATCCCAGCTGCGCGTCGTGCAAGGCGAGCGCCTGCGCGCGCTCGGCGAGTTGGCCAGCGGGGTCGCCCACGACTTCAACAACGTGCTCACGATCATCGCCGGGTGCGCCGAGACCCTCCAGGTGGAAATCGCCGACCCGGCGTTGGCGCGCCACCTCGACGTGATCACGAAGGTCACGTTCGACGCGGCGCAGACCGTGCGCCGCATCCAGGAGTTCTCGCGGAAGCGGCTCGCGCGGCCCTTCCGCCCCGTCTCGCTCAACGAGCTCGTGGAAGAAGTGGTGGAGGTGACGCGGTCGCGCTGGAAGGACGCCGCCCATGCGCGCGGCGTCCACTACGCGATGAGCGTCGTGCTCGGCGACCTGCCGATGCTCACCGGCGAGCCGTCGGAGCTTCGCGAGGCGCTGACCAACATCGTCTTCAACGCGCTCGACGCGATGCCGAACGGCGGCACGGTGAGCCTGACGACGGGCGTGACCGGCGACCGCGTGTTTTGCGCGGTGCGCGACACCGGCATCGGGATGCCGGAGATGGTGCGCCGGCGCATCTTCGATCCGTTCTTCACGACGAAGGGGGAACGCGGCACCGGGCTCGGGCTCAGCGTCGGCTACGGCATCGTGACGCGGCACGGCGGGGACATCGACGTAGAGACGCGGCTCGGGCACGGTACGACGTTCACCGTTCGTCTTCCCGTGCGCGGCATGCTGCCCAGCACCGACCTCGAGGCCGCGCCGTCGGCGTCGCCGCCGCGCGCCGTCCGCATCCTGGTGGTCGAGGACGAGGCGGAGGTCCGCGATGTTTTGACGACCGTGCTGTCGAGCGATGGGCACTCCGTCGTCACCTGCGCCGACGGTGAGAGCGCCATCGCCGAGCTCGAGCTAGGCACCTTCGACATCGTCATCACCGATCTCGGCATGCCGGGATTGTCCGGCTGGGACGTCGCGCGCGCGGTGAAGCAGCGGCGGCCCGAAACACCGGTCGCGATGGTGACGGGCTGGAGCGAGCAGATCGACCGAGCCCAGGCCGGCAACGAGGGCGTCGACTACGTCATCGCGAAACCCTTCCGTCGCGCCGACATCCGCGGATTGCTGGCGGCTGCCCTCGGCAGCGGGCGCTGAGGCCACCGCGCGGTCATCGTTCCGGGCGTCCTCGTGAGCTGGTCGCAGCGCCTGTTCTGCTCTTGGCGGAAACCCGTGGTGTAAGGGCGTCGTCCTCGCAGGCCGTGTGGGTCGCGGCCGGGCTCAGGCGGTCCGTGAGAGGGGACGGAACACGTCTTCGGTTGCCGGCGCGGCGTCCTCGTCGAGCCCGAAGAGCTCGCGGACCACCTCGAGCCGATGCCGGCCCTCGACGGTGTCCGGGTCCCATGAGCGGATCCGGCGGAGCGGGTGATCCAGGAGTTTCGCGACGAGGCTCTGCGCGAAGCGGTCGGCGCGCCCGGGCTCGATCCCGCCCAGGAACTTGGCGTTGCGCTTGGTCACTTCCCGTCGCACGGCGTCGCAATGTGAGGTGAGCCGGGCGAGAAGCGGGGACAGCTCCGCACGCTCGCAGCACCAACGGAGAAACGAGTCGGTCTCGGATGCCACCAGCGCATCCACGATGCCGAGGGCTTCGACGCGGCGGCTCCGGTGGGCCTCGAGCATCCGGTCGAGCGCGTCGAGGTCGTAGACCGTCACCGCGGCCATCCCCCCGACGGCGGGGTCGATGACGCGCGGCACCGACAGGTCGATCGCCACGAGCGCGCGGGCGTCTCCGCGCCGGTCGCGCAAGGTGGCCGCGGTCACGAGGTGTGTCGGCGCCGCGCACGCGGCGACGAGGAAGTCGGCATCCGCCAAGACGTCGGCCAGCGCGTCGAGCGGGAGCGCGCGCCCGCCTGCACCCACGGCGAGCGCCTCGGCGCGGTCGAGGGTGCGGTTGACGACCGCGAGATCGGCGAGCTCGCGGTCGGCCAGGTGCGCGGCGGCGATGCGCGCCATCGTGCCGGCGCCGAGCAGCACGCCGCGCCGGCCGTCCAGGCGCGGGAAGTGACGCCCGAGCACGTGGACGGCCGCCGAGGCGAGCGACGTGAGACCGCTCGCGATCGACGACTCCGCCCGGGCACGCTTGCCGACGTGCAGCGCCTGATGAAAGAGCCGGGTGAACACGGGGCCGATACTCGCGGCGGCTGCCGCTGCGGCGAAAGCATCGCGGAGCTGCGCGAGGATCTGCGTCTCGCCGAGCACCAGGGAGTCCAGGCCGCACGCCACGCGGAAGAGGTGCTCGACAGCCGCGCGCTCCACGTGGAGATACGCCGCCGTGCCGAGCTCCCGAGCCTCGACCCCGAGCAGGACACTCGCGGCTGCGAGGAGCCGCTCCCGCGGGTCGCCGTCGCCGGCCGGCGCGGCATACATCTCGACGCGATTGCACGTGGAGACGATCACGCACTCGGTGACGTGGCCGCTCTTCAGGGCTTTGTCGAGCAGAGCGGGGACGTCGTTCTGCGGGACGGCGAGGCGCTCACGCAGCTCCAGGGGCGCTGTCCTGTGGTTCATGCCGAACACCGCCAGTTCGTTCACGAGGTACGTCCTCCCTTCGCGTGTCGCCCGGTCTTGCGGGCAAATAAAGGGCCAAGCGCGCCCGCGCGGTTTCCGCTCCAAACGTGCGGCCTGGTGCGTGCGTCACGCGGCAAGAGTTTCCGCGTACCGGGTTGTTCGGAACTGTGCGGACGCGTGGTGGCGCGCGCCGGCTCAAGTCGCCGCGCCCGGACATCGGCTGCGAAACCGCGGACGTGCGTGGCATGGCGCGCCCTCCCTGCGGCGTGGCACCGCACTTGCCCTAAGACGCGCCGAGATCCGAGGCATAGAGACGGAGACCGGCACGACCCGCACGGTGTGGGCCGCCATTCCGGTGGCCGAGGGAGTCGCAGCGACATGGACACGAACGCGGACGACCGGGGCCCGGCGAAGAGCGGCGGCCGCTGGCTCTCGGTGGCGGAGGTCGGTGTGTATCTCGGCGTGAGCCGGGACACCGTCTACCGATGGATCCGGGAGCGGAACCTTCCCGGCCATTGCCTCGGGCGCTTGTGGAAGTTCAAGCAGGCCGAGATCGATTGCTGGGTCGAGAGCGCCGGGAGCGAGCGCGAGGGAGAACGACATGGATGACCTGATGAGGGAGTTCCTGACTGAGAGCGCCGAGAACCTGAGCCTCCTCGACCAGGCTGTCGTGGAGCTCGAACGCAACCCCGGATCGAAGGACACCCTCGCCCAGATCTTCCGCACGATCCACACGGTGAAGGGGACCTGCGGCTTCCTGGGGCTCTCCCGCATGGAGCGGGTCGGGCACTCGGCCGAGAACGTCCTCGGCCGCATGCGGGACGGGGAGCTGGCAGTGACGTCGGAAGCGGTGAGCCTGGTTCTCCGCGCCGTCGATGTCATCAAGGAGATTCTCGCCGGTCTCGAGGCGACCGAGGCCGAGCCGGCCGGGGACGACAGCGAGGTGATCCGGTTGCTCGACGCTCTGGCGGCCGCGATCCCGGGCGCGAGCGCGCCGCCGCCGCCGGAGTCCACCGTGACCGAGTCGGAAGGCGCGACCGCGGGAGATACGGGAGACGCGGTGAGCGGGGCGCCGGCCGACGGGAGGGGATCGGTGGCCGCCCAGACCTTGCGCGTGAGCGTCGACATCCTCGACCGGCTGATGAACATGGTCGGCGAGCTCGTGCTCACCCGGAATCAGCTCCTCCAGCTCACGAAAACGGAGGAGGACACGAAGTACGCGGATCCGGTGCAGCACATGAACCGCGTCACGTCGGGACTCCAGGAAGCCGTCATGAAGACGCGCATGCAGCCGATCGGGAACGCGTGGGGGAAGCTCCCGCGGGTGGTGCGGGACCTCGGCCAGGCGAGCGGCAAGCAGATCGAGCTGGTGATGCACGGCGCGGAGACCGAGCTGGACCGCCAAATTTTGCAGTCGATCCAGGACCCGCTCGTCCACATGGTGCGGAACTCCGCCGACCACGGCATCGAGCTGCCCGAGGTCCGCCGCACGGCGGGGAAGTCGCGCGCGGGGACGATCACGCTCAACGCGTACCACGAGGGCGGGCACATCATCATCGAGATCGCCGACGACGGTGCCGGGATCAACGTCGCCAAAGTTCGGGCGAAAGCGGTCGAGCGGGGACTCGTGAGCGCGGACGTCGCCGCCTCGATGACCGAGACGCGCATCCTCGGGTTCATCTTCGAGCCCGGGTTCTCGACGGCCGCGGAGGTGACGGCGGTCTCTGGACGCGGCGTGGGCATGGACGTGGTGCGCACGAACATCGAGACGATCGGGGGCGTCGTCGACATCACGTCCCGTGAAGGGCGAGGCACCACCGTCCGCATCAAGATCCCCCTGACCCTCGCCATCATCTCCGCGCTGATCGTCGGCCACGGCGACCAGGCGTTCGCCATTCCCCAGATCGGTATCGTCGAGCTGGTACGCGTGACGGACGACACTCGCCACCTGATCGAGACGGTCCACGGCGCGCCTGTCTACCGGCTCCGCGATCGCCTGCTGCCTCTCGTCCGTCTCGACGCGGTCCTCGGGTTGTCTCGGGGGAGCGACGACGGTGACCTCATCATCGTGGTGGCGCAGGTCGGCCAGTCCCACTTCGGCATCGTCGTCGACGAGGTGTTCGACACTCAGGAGATCGTCGTGAAGCCGATCGGCCGCCTCGTGAAAGACTTGGCCCTCTTCGCCGGCACCACCATCCTCGGCGACGGTCGCGTCATCATGATCCTCGACGCGGCGGCCATCTCGGCCAAAGCGCGCGCCTCGTCGGCCGGCTCGGAGTCGGAGACCACGGTCCTCGGTGAGCCCGGCGGCGCGAAGGGCGGCGCGGAGAAGTCGAGCCTTCTCCTCTTCAAGTGTGGCGCGGAGGCTCCGCAAGCGGTGCCCCTGTCGCTGGTCGCACGACTCGAGGAGTTCGCCGTCGCCAAGATCGAGTCGGCGGCGGGCCGCTACCTCGTGCAGTACCGCGGCGCGCTCCTCCCGCTGATCCCGGCCATCGAAGGAATCGACCTCGCTTCCGTCGATCCGCGGCCGGTGGTCGTCTTCTCCGACGGACATCGCTCGATGGGGCTCATGGTCGACCGCATCCTCGACATCGTCGAAGCGACGGTACGCATCGAGACGGGCGGCGGCCGCCCGGGCGTCCTCGGCGCGGCGATCGTCGGCGGCCAGGCCACCGAGGTCATCGACACCTACTTCTACCTGCAGCAG
Organism: Methylomirabilia bacterium; assembly: GCA_041476345.1. Lineage (GTDB taxonomy): Bacteria > Methylomirabilota > Methylomirabilia > Rokubacteriales > CSP1-6 > VGLJ01. The sequence goes on along the minus strand of JBGOTH010000012.1, from coordinate 7,049 downwards.
GCGTACCGGGACTGGTTCGCGATCGAGTCCGGCGAGAGCCGGCAGCCGACCGTGCTGTTCGTCGAGGACTCGGCGTTCTTCCGCGATCTCCTCGCGCCGGTCATGCAGGCGGCCGGGTTCGACGTGGTGGCCTCGCCCGACGGCGGACACGCGATCAAGCGGCTCGAGCGGGGCGAGCGGTTCGACGTGGTGCTGAGCGACATCGAGATGCCCGCCGTCGACGGGTTCGATCTGGCATCGCGCCTGCGCGCGCATCCGCAGTGGAAAGATCTGCCGCTCCTCGCGTTGACGGGGCGCGACACGCCCGGCCGGCGTGAGCGCGCCCTCGCCGCCGGGTTCGACGACTACCTCGTGAAGCTGGACCGCGTGGCGGTGGTGGCGGCGATCGAGCGAGCGGTCAACGTGGTCAAGGAGGTGGCGGCATGAGCCAGGTCATGGAGGCCGTGAGCGGTGAGTTCATCTCGTTCCGCGTGGCGAAGCAGCTCCTCGGCATCCCGGTCCGTATGGTGCAGGAGGTCCTGACCGCCCAGCGCATCACGCGAGTGCCGCTCGCGCCGGCGGAGGTCGCGGGCTTTCTCAATCTGCGAGGTCAGATCGTGACGGCGGTCGACCTGCGGGCCCGCCTCGACCTTCCTCCGCGCGAGGCAGGCGACAGCGTGATGAACGTCGTGGTGAAGGACAAGGAGGAACTGTTCAGCCTCCTCGTGGACGAGGTGGGCGACGTCATCGAGGTGAGCGCGGAGATCTTCGAAACGCCGCCTCCCACCATGGACGAACGTTGGCGACAGTCCTGTGAAGGCGTCTATCGGCTCAAGGACGAGCTGTTGGTGGCCGTGAACGTTCCCGCCCTCCTCAACCTCCAGCGCGCCAAGGACTGAGAAGGAGTAGCGATGGCACTGAATGTTGCGTTGTTGAGGGAGTCGTTCCAGAAGATCGCGCCGCAGGCCGAACGGCTCGCCGACGTCTTCTACGACACGCTGTTCGAGCGGTACCCGTCGGTGAAGCCGCTCTTCGCCGGTGTGTCCCTCCCCGAGCAGAAGAAGAAGCTCGTGGCCGCGCTCGTGCTCGTCGTGAAGAATCTCGAGAAGCCCGACGCGCTGAAGACCGCCCTCGGCCAGCTCGGCGAGCGACACGTCGAGTACGGCGCCAAGGCCGCACACTACCCGGCCGTCGGTGAGTGTCTGCTCGCAGCGCTCGCCGAGGTGGCTGGCAACCAGTGGACCCCTGAGCTCAAGAAGGCGTGGACGGAAGCGTATGGGGCCGTCGCGGACCTCATGCGGGCCGGCGCCCGCCGATCGACCCATCAACCATCGAACCCGAGCACACGCGAAGGAGGGCAGCACGCCATGGCCACGGTCACGAAGATGATGCCGAAGAGGAACGGGCGGTCCGTCGACGGACACGCCGGGAACGGGCACGGGAAGGTCGCGAAGGCGACCCCCGGGATCCTGGCGCGCGCCGAGACGCTCTACGCGGCGCTGGACAACCTGGGGACGAACGTCCTCGTCGCTGACGCGGACCTCAACCTCGTGTACATGAACCAGCGGTCGACCGAGACGTTGCGGGCGATCGAGCCCATCCTCAAGGAAGTCCTCGGCCTCCGCGTGGACGAGTTGGTCGGCGGGTCGCTCGACCGCTTCCACGGCGCCCGCGCGCCGGAGATCCGCCGGCTCCTCACCGATCACCGGCGCTTTCCCCACCGGGCCACGATCTCCCTGGGCCCGAAGCGCCTGGACCTCAACGTGAACCTGATCGAGGACGGGGGCCAGGTCGTCGGCTACATCGTGAACTGGGAAGACGTCACCGAGAAGGAGCGGCTCGAGGTGGAGGCGGCCCGGCTCCAGAACATGATGGACGCCACGCCGATCAACACCATGCTGGCCGATATCGACTTCACCCTGGTCTACATGAACCCGGCCTCCTACAAGACGCTCAAGACCGTCGAGCACCTGCTCCCGCGCCCGGTCGACCAGCTCGTCGGACAGAAGATCGACATCTTCCACAAGAACCCCGAGCACCAGCGGCGCATCGTCGGGGATCCGAAGAACCTTCCGCACAGGGCGAAGATCAAGCTGGGGCCAGAGACGCTCGACCTCCTCGTGAGCCCGATCAACGACAAGAGCGGCAAGTACATCGGCGCCATGGTGACGTGGTCGGTGATCACGACCGCGATCAAGATGGCTGCCGACGTCAAGAGCGTGGTCGAGATCGTGACGGCCTCCTCGACCGAGCTGAACGCCAGCGCCGAGAGCATGGCCTCCGCCGCCGAGGAGACGGCGCGCCAGGCCCAGGCCGTGGCGGCGGCGGCCGAAGAGGCGACGCGCAACGTGCAGACCGTGGCCAGCTCCTCCGAGGAGATGGCGGCCAGCATCAAGGAGATCTCCGGGCGCGTCCAGGAGGCCTCGCAGGTCGCCCAGCGCGCGGTGAAGGAAGCCGCCAGCACGAACGAGATCATGAAGAAGCTCGGGCAGTCGAGCCAGGAGATCGGCCAGGTGGTGAAGGTGATCACCTCGATCGCCCAGCAAACCAACCTCCTCGCGCTGAACGCCACCATCGAGGCAGCCCGCGCCGGCGAGGCTGGCAAGGGCTTCGCGGTGGTCGCGAACGAGGTCAAGGAGCTGGCCCGCCAGACCGCCAAGGCCACCGAGGAGATCGGGCAGAAGATCGGCGGCGTCCAGACCGATACGGAGACCGCGGTGAAGGCGATTGTCACGATCGGCGAGACCATCGGGCAGGTCAACGAGATCGCGACCGCCATCGCCGGCGCCGTCGAGGAACAGTCGGCTGCAACGGCGGAGATCTCGCGCAACTCGGTCGAGGCCGCCAAGGGCACGGCCGAGGTCACACAAAACGTCGCCAACGTGTCCACGGTGGCCGCGGAGTCGGGCCGAACGGCGGCCGACATCAAGACCGCGGCCAGCTCCCTGTCCCAGGAGGCGGAGCGCCTCAACGTGGCGGTGAGCGAGTTCGTCAAGTAAGGAGCAACGGGACGCGGCGGGTGGGTCGCCGACGAGGGCGGCCCCCCGTCCCGCCCGGGGGAATCGGATACCGAGGGATCCAATGGAAGGGAAGGGATTGCCGCAAGGGATCGGGGTGCGTCGTGACCTCCCGCTCGCGGGCGCGATGTTCCTGACGCTGGTGCCGGTGACGCTATTGGTGCCGATGCTGCACGAGCTGCTCGTCGTGCGCCACGGCGCCTCGCCACTCACCGCGCACCTGTTCATGTCGGTCAACATGATGGCGGGCGTCCTGGCTGCACCCCTGGCGGTCAGACTCGCGTCCTGGGCGGGCGGCCACACCCGCTGGCTGATGGGTGCTCTCACCGTGGACGCCGCCGCCTTCTGGTTCATGGGGCGGAGCGAATCGCTCGGTGGCCTCATGGGTTGGCGCGTGGTGGAGGGTGCCGCGCACCTCTCGGCGGTCACGTTGTTGTTCGCGGCCGCCAACGCGGTGGCGGGCGCTCGACGCGGGGCCGTGATGGGGTTGATGGGCTCCGCGCTCACGCTCGGCGTTGGACTGGGTGCGCCGCTCGGCGGCGTCGTGGGCACGCGCAACCTAGAGGTGCTCTTTCCGCTCGGCGCTCTCGTCGCACTGCTGGCTGCGGTCCTCGCCGGTCTCGGGGCCTTGCGGCTCCATCCGGCGATGCCGACGCCTGCCGCGCGGAGCGCGGAGCCACCTCCGCGTAGAACCGCGCCGCCGGCTCTCGCCGTGCCCCTCGCGCTGGCGTTCAGCGATCGATTCGCGGGAGGGATCTTCGTCTCGAGCTTCATGCTCTACGTGGGCCAGGGATTGAGGCTGCCGACGTCGACGCGCGGGATGCTGATGATGCTGTTCATGGTGCCCTTCGCCCTCTCGTGTTGTCCGGCCGGGATGCTCGCCGACCGCCTGGGTCGCCGCCTCCCCCTCATGATCGGGACCGCCGGCTTCGGCGTCGCATTCGCCATCTATGGGTTGGTGCCCGCGCTTGTGCTGCCCTGGCTCATGCTGCTCTCCGGGATGCTGAGCGCGCTCAAGCTCGCTCCGCTGCTCGCGCTGTGCGGAGACCACGCCACCGGCTTCGGCCGGGACGGCGTGTTTGCCGCCTTCAACGTCGCAGGCTCGATTGGATTCCTTCTCGGGCCGCTGGCGGGCGGCCTCCTCGCCCAGGGGACGCTCGCCCTCACGGGCTCGGTCAACTACGGGATCATCTTCGCTTTCCCGGGCGCGCTCGAGGTCTGTTTGGCCCTCTGGGCATGGCCCCGGCTCCAGCGAACGGGCGGGAGGCGTGCGCGCGCAGGGAAGCCGGTCACGATGCAATGGTCACCAACGCCGAGATAACTGCGGGGACGGGCTCGTCTCGTCGCCGGTCGGGAGGGGAGCGGAGATGAAGACGGTCCTTGTTGTCGACGACGCTCGGGCGATTCGCGCGGCGATCCGCAGCATCCTCGAGTCGCTTGGTCTCACGGTGGCCGAAGCCGAAGACGGCCAGCGTGCGCTCGACTGGGTCGAGGCGCACGGCGCCCCAGATTGCATCTTGCTGGACATCGACATGCCAGTCATGGATGGGCTCACCTGCCTGAAGGCGCTTCGGCAGCGGGTGACGGGTGGCTCGGCACAGGTCGTCATGTGCACGACCCACAACAGCATGGAGAAGATCCAGGCGGCTCTCGCCGGTGGCGCGGACGAGTACATCATGAAGCCCTTCGACCAGAACATCATCAAGGCGAAGCTGGAACAGGTGAACGTGATTTGATCGGGTCCACGAAGCCGTCCGAGCCGAAGATCCGCGTCTTGCTCGTCGACGACTCTACCGTCGTCCGGGGAACGCTGCGCCGGATCCTCGAGCGAGAGCCGGACATCGACGTGGTGGGGAGCGCCGAGAACGGTCGGGTGGCCGTTGTGACCCTCGGCTCACACCCGGCGGATATCGTGCTACTCGACATCGAGATGCCCGAGATGGACGGGCTCACCGCGCTTCCGCTCCTGTTGAAAGCCTGCCCCGGCGTGAAGGTCGTCATGGCGAGCACGCTCACGGAGCGGGGGGCGAAGGTGACGTTGCAGGCGCTCGCGCTTGGCGCAGCCGACTACATCGCGAAACCCACCACGCTCAGGCAGGGAAGCGGGATCGACATCATCGCGGAAGACGTCATCCGCAAGGTGCGTGCTCTCGGCCGCAAGGGCGGGGCGGCGCCACGCGAGACCCCGCCGACCCCGCGGGGACCGGTCCGCTCGAGCGCCGTCGTGCCTCGTGTCCTCGCCATCGGTTCGAGCACGGGCGGCCCTGCCGCGCTCTCGGCCGTTCTCCGGGGCCTCCCGCCGCAGTTCACCCTCCCGATTCTGGTGACACAGCACATGCCGCCGACCTTCACGGCGATGCTGGCCGAGCACCTCGGCAAGGACGGCCGGCGGCCGAGCCAGCAGGCCCGGGACGGCCAGCCCGTCCTGGCAGGGCAGATCTACGTGGCGCCGGGCGACTATCACATGGTCGTCGAGGGCGGCAACGGCAGCAGCGTGCTCCGCTTGAACCAGCAGCCGCCCGAGAACTTCTGCCGGCCCGCGGTCGATCCCCTCTTCCGGTCGGTGGCCGCCGCCTATGGAGCTGCCACCCTCGCCGTGGTCCTCACGGGGATGGGAGAAGACGGGCGACGGGGGGGGGAGGCAGTGGTCGACGCCGGCGGCACCGTCGTCGCCCAGGACGAGGCGACGAGCGTGGTGTGGGGAATGCCCGGGGCGGTGGCGCAGGCCGGTCTGGCCGCCGCCGTTCTGCCCTTGGGCGAGATCGCGAAACACGTGGCACGTCTGGCAAAGATGATCTGATATGCGAACCGAGGACTATCAGTTCATCTCGCAAGTCTTGCACAAGAGCAGCGGGCTCGCGCTCGGCGACGGCAAGGAGTACCTGGTGGAGAGCCGGCTCAGTCCGCTTGCCGCCTCCATGGGCCTGACTGACGTCGACGGCCTCGTCCGCAGCCTCCGCAGCACGACGGACGGGACGATCGTGCGGATCCTGTGCGAGGCCATGACGACGAACGAGTCGCTCTTCTTTCGCGACGGCAGCCCCTTCGAGGCTCTGAAAGACGTCGTGTTCCCCGCGCTTGCGAAGGCGCGCCAGGCGACGCGGAAGATCCGGATCTGGTCGGCGGCCGCTTCCACCGGGCAGGAGCCGTATTCGATCGCGATGACGCGCGAGCTGCACGCCCCCGTGCTGGCGGAGTGGACCGTGGAGATCCTGGCCACCGACCTGTCGAACGGCGTCCTGGAGCGAGCCCGCAAGGGAATCTACAACCAGTTCGAAGTCCAGCGCGGCTTGCCCATCGCGCAGCTGGTGAAGTTCTTCACCCAGATCCCTGAGGGCTGGCAGATCATCGAGAAGCTCCGGCGGCAGGTGAGCTTCCAGCAGCTCAACCTCCTCGACTCGTTCGGCACCCTGGGCGTCTTCGACGTCATCTTCTGCCGCAACGTGCTGATCTACTTCGACCAGCCTACCAAAGCCGCTGTGCTCGCCCGCCTGACCCGCGCGCTCGCCCCGGACGGCTACCTGTTCCTGGGCGGTGCCGAGACTGTCCTCGGCATCTGCGACGATCTCGTCCGCGTCGACGGCGTGAAATCCGCCGTGTACCGGCGCCGCTAGAGAGGTGCTCTTGATCGCTTTCGGCGCCGCCGACTGAGGGCTCACGAGGTAGCTGTGCGCGAAACGATGCGGCAGCAGGCTCCGCCGGCGCGCACTCGACATCCTGCGAGGCTTTGCCGCCGTACTTCTCGGTGACATACGCATCGAGCGTCGTCATTTGCGCGAGCGTGCGACCGAGTGCGGTGCGTCGATCTATTGCGTGGCGACCGACGGGGTGAGTCAGAACACAGTCTTGATTTACAAGAAGTGCTGCTACTTGAAAGGCGTGACCGGAGGCTGTCAGCCGCCAGATGTAGCGCCTGAGGACTCCCTCGCCCCCCAAGTCTGGTAGTTTCCGCTTGGGGTTAGCGGCCGCGTCGTGGTAGATAATCTCATGCGTCTCGAATCGATCACTCTCCAGGGATTCAAGTCCTTCGGCGAGAAGGCCGTGGTCAAGGTG
>JBGOTH010000011.1:0-17140 GCA_041476345.1 Methylomirabilia bacterium | reverse complement strand
TAGTCGTGAGGCTCTCCGTGCAGGTACATGATGTGCGGCGCGGTCACGATCAGCGTGCCGTCGTCGGCGAGCGCATGCCGGAGCGCCCGCAAGATCCGCCCCGGCGTCCGCGTGTGCTCGATGACCTCGATGCAGAGGATGGTGTCGAACGCCCCCGCCTGGAAGGGGATCGCGCCGAGATCGCACACCACGTCGAGATCGGGACGCGCGGCCACCAGATCGGCGCTGACGTACTGCGTCGCGTGGGGCGCGATGAGGGCGCGGTACGTCAGCCGGCCGGCCCCGGCGTCGAGCACCCGGCCGTGAGCATGGCGGGCGGCCAGCTCGCCGACGGTCTGCGACAACGCGCGACATCGCGCATCGAGGTCGAAATAGTCGGGCGACCCGATGAGCCGCTCGTTCAGCTCCTGCCAGGCGCCCTTCAATAGAACTCCATCACAAGGGCATCCGTTCGGCCAGGTGCGGCGCCGTGTGCCGCGCGGCCACACGCGCCCGCACCCACCACACCATCGCGGACCCGACGAGGAGGTAATACGGAATGATCGGTACCGCGTAACGGCCGATGGAGTCGACGATCGTGTGCACGAGGTTGAAGTAGCCGATGACGAACACGACGAGCCCCCACCCCCGCCGCCACAGCACCGCGCATCCCGCCACCACGACGAAGAGCCAGAGGAAGCCGAGCGTCTTGAAGACGCCCCGCAGCGCGGGGAGCACGGCGGTGCCGCCGAACCGCGCCTCCATCGCGCGCTCCGCGAGAAGCGGGACGTGAGAGTAGTTGTTGAACTTCACGAGCTCGATGAGGCCGGTGAGCGCGTATCGGCCCGGATGCGTGCGAACGAGCTCGGAGGCCTCGCGGCTCATCGCGTCCGCCAGCTCGGCCTCCGTGACGAAGCGCGCGCGCAGCTCCGCGACATGGGCGGCGTTGGCCTGGTAGAAGTAGCCGTCGCCGACCGAGCGCAGGTTCAACCCGGGATAGACCTTGTTGGCGAGCGTCTCGGAGACCGCGTAGAGCGCGTACATCTTCATCTCGGCGTCGCTGAGCAACACGCGGCGCGCGCGGAGCAGAAAGTGCGCGGACGACCGCGGCGTGAGCCCGGGCTGCCCGAACACGATGAAGTTCCGCACGCTCCAGGGGCTCAGCACGACCGCTATCGTCACGAGCATGACGGCACCCTGACGAAGCGCGCGCAGGCGGCCACGCCCTCCCCGAGCGACGAAGACCACGGCGTAGCCGACGAGGAGGATCGGCAGCGGCAGCACGACGGCGCGGCACAGGACAGCCAGGCCCCATGCGACTCCCGCCCCGCAAAAGACCCAGCCGCGCGCGGTGCGGAGGGCGCGCAGCGTGAGGTAGAGCGCCGCCGCCACGAGGAACGTGAAGAACATTTCGCGCAGGACCAGCGCCGTGTAATTCGCGAGCGTCGGGAACGCGCTCGTCGCGGCGCCGACGATGACCCCGAAGCGATGCGATCCCGTGATCTCCCGCCCGATCAGGAACACGAGCAGGCCCGTCAGGCCCAGCAGGACGACCTGCAGGAGGAACACGGCGACCAGGCTCGGACCCGTGACGACGAACATCGCGGCGAGGAGCAAGGAATAGAGCGGCTCGCGTCCCATGAACGGCACGATGGTCCCGCCCAAGTGCGCGCCGTTCTCGGCGATCGAATATCCACGCCCCTCGGAGACGTTGACGGCGAGCAGGTAGTACAGCCAGGCGTCGGACTCGATCCGCCGGCTGCTCAGTGCGAAGAAGACGGCGGACACCAGCAGCGCGATCGCGAGACAGAGGACCAGGACGCGTGCGGGCGTCCCGGTGAGCCGCTCGTCGAGGTCCCGCCACGCGCCCTTCATTCGATCGGTGGACGACGGTCCCCCGCGGTGCCGACTCCCCGGAAGTGCTCCGTGCGCTTCACGACGATATCCGCGAGGAGGCCGAAGAACCAGACCTGGACGGACAGCATGACGAGGATGACCGTCAGGCCCGCGAGACGGTCGAGGACGATGATGTCGCGGAGCCCGCGCAGGACGGCGAGGCCGAACAGCACGTAGCTCACCGGCACGTAGAACTTGAGCGGCCGGAAATACGTCGCCGTCATCACGATCAGCATCAGGAAGTTGTGGAAATCCGTGATGGGGTTGATCGACGACTTCCCGACGCGCTTGTGGTAGTCGATCGCGAGGTACCGCACCCGTCGCCGTGCGCTGAGGGCCGCCACCGTGATCGTGGTCGTGAACGAGAAGCCGTCGGGGAGGAGCCCCCAGAAATCCTCGGCAAGCTCGCGGCGGAACACCCGCAGTCCGGAGTTGAGGTCGGGCACGTGGACGTGGACCAGGGCGCGCACGAGCAACCGCATCACCGACTGCCCGATGCGCCGCGGCAGGGAGATGTTGCGCCGGTCGAAGCGGGCGCCCACCACCATGTCGTAGCCGGCCCGCGCGTCGAGCAACGACGTGAGCGCGCCCACCGGATACGTCGCGTCGGCGTCGAGGATCGCGATCCACTCCCCGCGCGCGGCGGAGATCCCGGTCTTGAGCGCCCGGCCGTATCCCTCGTTCGCCGGATGCGCGATCACCGTGACGTCCGAGCGCTTGGCCAGGATCTCGGCGCTGCGGTCGGTCGAGCCGTCGTCGACGGCGATGACCTCGTACGCCTTCCCCGTCGCCCCCATCACGGCGTGCACTTGGTCGAGCACCGTGTCGACGCCGTCTTCCTCGTTGTAGACCGGCACGACGACGGAAATCATCGGCCGGCCCGGGCCTCGCCGCCGGTGACGAGACGGTCGCGGTCGGCGACGACCATCTCCCACCAGAGCACCAGGTTCAGGAGCCCCCACAGACGAAAGCTCGTGTCGCGCGCGCCGCTCATCAGGTCGTCGGCGACACGCTCCACCACCGGCTGGTCGAAGATGCCGAGCTCGCGCAGACGCTTGCCGCGGAGGACGTCGTCCACGAGCGGCCGCAGCTCGCCGCGCAGCCAGTGGCCGAGAGGCGAGCTGAAGCCCGCCTTCTTCCGATGGAGAATCGCGCCGGGGATGCGGTCCGAAAACGCGCGCTTCACGATGTACTTCTTGGACGTACCGCGCAGCTTGAGACGGCGCGGCAGCGAGAACGCGAGCTCGACCGCCTCGTAGTCGAGGAATGGCGAGCGGACTTCCAGCGCATGCGCCATGCTCGCGCGGTCGACCTTGGCCAGGATGTCGTCCACGAGCCACGTCCGGAGGTCGACGTAGAGGCAGCGCGTCAGGAAATCCGCGTTCGGATGCCGATCGAACCACCGTCGCGGAGTCTCGAACGGCGAGAAGGCGCCCGCGCTCGCCTGCACGTCGGGCGACAGGAGCGCGCGCCGCTCGCTCTCCGAGAAGATGCGCCGCCAGGAGCAGTGCGCCTCGAAGGGATCCGCGAGGCCCGCCGCCACGAACTGCCGCAGCTTGAAGTCGAAGCTCATCTTCTCGAGCGACACCGGCAGCCGGTCCACGAGACCCGGCACGACGCGGCGGCGCACCACCGCCGGGAGGAGCCGGTAGAGCTGGAACAGCTGGTCCGCCTGATACGTCTCGTAGCCGAAGTACGTCTCGTCGCCGCCGTCGCCCGACAGGGCGACCGTGACGTGACGGCGTACGAACTCCGACAGGAGGAACGTCGGCACCGACGACGAGTCGCCGAGGGGCTCGTCGTTGTACCAGACGATTTTCTGGAGAAGGTCGTCGACCCGCGGCGTCACCACCACGGTGCGGTGATCGAGGTCGTAGCGCTGCGCGACCATCCGCGCGAACGGCAGCTCGGAGTACGAGCCCTCCTGGAAATCGGCGCTGAAGACCTGGACGGACTTGCCGAGCGAGTCAGTCATGAGGCTGACGACGGCACTCGAATCGATCCCACCGCTCAGAAGGCCGCCGAGAGGCACGTCGCTCCGGAGCCGCCGCCGGGTGGCGGCGCCGAGCGTGCCCAGCAGCGCTTCGCGCGCCGAGCCTTCGTCGGAGGGGCCACGGCGCTCGAGATCGAGGTCCCAGTATTCTCGGATCGTCACCTCGCCCGCCCGCCAGCGCAGCAGGTGCCCGGGCGGCAGGCGGCGCACGCCGCGCAGCAGCGTCCGCGGGGCGAGCGTGAAGTTGAACGTCAGGTACTCGATGAGGCCTTCCGGGTCGAGCTCGGCCGGTACGTCGGGATCCGCCAGCAGCGCCTTCAGCTCCGAGGCGAACACGAGCTTGTCGCCGAGCTGGGCGTACAACAGGGGCTTGACGCCGAGACGGTCGCGAATCAGCAGCAACGTCTCGGTGCGCGTGTCCCACAGCGCGATCGCGAACATGCCGTTGAGACGCTGGACGACGTCCTCGCCCCACTCGTCGTACCCGTGGGCGATGACCTCGGTGTCGGACGCGGTACGGAAGCGATAGCCACGCGCCTTCAGCTCCTCGCGCAGCTCGACGAAGTTGTAGATCTCCCCGTTGAACGCGACCCAGACCGTCTCATCGCTGTTGGCGAGCGGCTGGCTCCCGCCCTGAAGGTCGATGATCGACAGGCGGTTGTGCCCGAGCGCGACCCGCACCCGCCCGCCGCCGTCGCGCGACGGATAGTGGTACGTGCCGCGTCCGTCGGGCCCGCGATGACGCATGACTTCGCACATGCGCTCGATGAGCGCCGGTGACGGGGCGGGCCCACGGACCGAAGCCACGCCGCAAATGGCACACATCAGCGCTTCCTCCCTCTCGCGATCGAGATGCTGGTGGCGCGGAAGCGCGCGGTACGGTCCGCCACGAGCTCGAAGCTCAGCCCGCGCGCTTCGAACGCCCGCCGCAGCTCGTCGTGCGTGAAGAAGAACTTGATGGGCACGAAGAACCAGTCCTCGATCTGAGACTCCACGCGCGGGTTGTCGTCGCGCAGCTGGTTCGTCTTCCCGAGGCGCGCCATGGCGCGGACGAACGCGGCCACGAGCGCGATGAACATCCGGCGCCCGCGGCGTCCGAGGCGGAGCGCCACCTGCGTGCGGAGGAATTCGTGCAGCCACGTGAGCCCGGTTCGCTCGTAGACGCCGATCACGACGAGGCCGCCGGGGCGCACGACGCGCACGATCTCGTCGAGCGATCGCAGCGGGTCGGCGGTGTGATGGATGACGCCCCACGAGAGCGCGAGGTCGAAGCGGCCGTCGGCAAACGGCAGATCGAGCAAGCTGCCGTTGACGGGACGCACGTTGCCGCGCCCCCCCGCCCGGGCCTGCTGCGCGGCCGTTTCCGCGCAGCGGAACGCGATGTCGAACGCCACCACCGTGTCCGCGGCCTCGGCGAGCGCGACCGAACAGACGCCGGTGCCGCAGCCGCCGTCGAGAGCGCGCTCGAACCGCTCGTGGGCAGGCAGGAGCGACAGGATGTGCTCCCGCGTGCGACGCGCGTCCGGGAGATTGACGGGCCAGTACTCGTCGTAGAAGCGCTGGACGTCTATCTGGTTCGTGACCGGCGTGAAATGGTCGTTCATGACGACGCCAGTGTCGCACGCAGGCTCCGCGCGGCGCGGCTCACCTCGCCGAGCGAGAGGTTACGCACCGCCAGCAACAGCACGCCGGCGACGGTGATGGGAATCATGTTGGCGACCCGCAATAGGACCGCGAACCCGAGGGCCTGACTCGTCGACACACCGTAGACACCGAGAGCAAGTGTCACGAAGAACTCCAGGGTGCCAAGGTAGCCGGGTCCCGACGGCACCGCGAGGCCGAGACCGCTGAACACGAGAATCGTGAGGGTGGCGCTGGGCGGAACCTCGAGCCGCGCCGCGAGCATGGCGAGCCACAATGCGACGATGTTGATCGCCCATATCGCCCCCGTCCACGCGAGAAGCGGCATCACGTGGCGGCCCGGGCGCAAGCACCGCACGCCTTCGATGAAATGCCCGAGCCATCGCTCGGCGCGCTCGCCCGTCGTGGGCCAGCGACGCAGCGGGCCCAGCAGCATGCGCTTGAGCGACACCGGCCACGCCGCGAGCACGAAGAGCCCGACGATGAGCACAACGTCGATCACGACGAGGACCAGCGCGCCGTCCCGGACGATCGCCGGCACCGGCACGGCGGCGACGACGCCTCCGAGAAAGAGGAGGATGACGAGCATGTCGAAGGTCCGCTCGACCGCGAGCGTCGCCATCACGGCCCAGAACGACACGCCGGTCTGCGCCGCCAGGTAGCCGCGGATCACCTCGCCCGCCCGCAGCGGCAGAAAGTTGTTCGCGGTGTACCCGATGATCGTCGCGGAGACAAGCGCCCCTCGACGCGGTGACGCGGGATGGAAGAGAAGGCCCCACCGCATCCCGCGTGCCCACGTCATGACGAGGCCGGCAGCCATGCTGGCAACGAGAAATCCGTACCGCGTGTGCGAGAGGTGCTCGTACACTTCACCAAACCGCACGTTGCGGACGGCCAGCGCCAGGAAGATCACGCTGACGACGAGGCCGACGGCGATCTGCCTGTTGCGCCCGAAGCGCGAGATCCGCTCAGCCATGGAGTCTCGCCACGACGGGGCCGTCGTGCGCCTTCGACACGCCCTCACCGAGGCGCGTCGCGAGGTCCTCGTAGAGCGCCTGGAGGCGCTCGACGTAGTGGCGCGGAGTGAAGGCGTCAAGCACGCGGGCGCGCCCGGCGGCGCCGAAGCGCTCGCGCAGGGCAGCGTCCGTCGCCACGGTGACGAGAGCGGCGGCGAGGCTCTCGACGTCCCGGGCGCGCGCGAGCAGGCCCGTCTCGCCGGGCACGACCACTTCACCGATGCCGCCGAGGTCGAACGCCACGCACGGGAGCGCCGCGTACATCGCCTCGAGGAACGTGATCCCGAATCCCTCGCTGAACGTTGCCGACGCGAAGAGGTCCATGGCGGCGAGGAAGTCGCCGAGCGCGCGCTGCACGCCGACCAGGCGAACGCCGTCGGACTGACCGAGCTCGCGGACGAGCGCTTCGATGCGTGAGCGCTCCGGCCCCTCCCCGACGATCAGAAGACGCAGCTCGGGCACCGTCCGCCGTGCCGTCGCGAACGCGCGCAGCAATGCCGGATGACCCTTGACCGCGGTGAGGGACGACACGGCGCCGACGACGACGTGATCGTCACGGTATCCCAGACGGGCACGCGTGGCCGCCCGCCCGGCCGTGACGCGCACCTTGTCGGGATCGACGGCGTTGTGCGCGACGAGAAACCGCTCGCGCGGAATACCCTCGTCCCTCGCGATCGACTCCGCGACGGCGTGCGAACACGCGAGGATCCGCGTCGTGCGGTTCGCAAGCCAGCGATCCGCCGGCCGGAAGAACGCACCGAGGCGCGGGCTGTATCGATAGAAACCGACGCTCGGATCGTGGAAGCCATGCTCCTCCGCAACGAGGAACGGCACCCCAGCCAGCAGGCCGGCAAGACGGCCGTGCCAGTTCGTGCGGAACAGGGACGTCTGTACGACGTCGGGCCGGTGCGCGCGCAGGTACTGGTACGCGGCGAGCGTCGTGCCGATGTCGAGGGTGCGGTCGGAGCGCCCGAGCACGTCGACGGGGATGCCGAGGGCTTCGATCTCGGCCGCGATCGCGCCCCCCGTCCCGAGGCAACACACGCGCGCCTCGTACCGCGCGCGATCGAGATGTTTCAGGGTCAGAAGGCGGAGCTCTTCCGCGCCGCCGATCCCGAGCGACGGGTGGACGTAGACGATCCGCAGCGGGCGCCGTGGCGTCATCGCATCAGCTTCAGGCGCTCGAGCGCGATCCCGCACATGCGAACGAGCAGCAGCCCGTGGCGGAAGCGGCTGATCTTGGTGTCACCGTAGGTGCGATCGTGGTAGCGCACGGGCAGATCGGCCAACTTGAGGTTCAGCCGCGCCGCGCCGAACAGCAGGTCGAAGTCGCCGAAGGGATCGAAATCCCCGAAGTACGCGCGCCCCGCCTTGATGCGCTCGTAGTCGCGCTTGAACAGCACCTTGGTCCCGCAGAGCGTGTCCGTGATGCGCTGTCCGAGGAGCCAGGAGAAGAGCACGCCGAACAGCTTGTTCGCGATGAAGTTGAGGAACCGCATCGCCTGCTGCTCCATCGGGTACACGAGCCGCGTCCCGTTGATGAGCTCGCCTTTGCCCGCGACGAGCGCGCGATAGAACTTCGGCAACTCCTCGGGCGCCACCGTGAGGTCGGCGTCGAGGATCATGAGGATGTCGCCGGTGGCGGCCTCGAATCCCTTGCGGACGGCATCGCCTTTCCCGCGCCCGTCGCCCTGCGGCACGAGCCGGATCGTCCGCTCGGGGTGGCGTTGGATTTCACGCTCGATGGCCTCGATCGTCCCGTCCGTCGAGTTGCCGTCGACGAAGACGATCTCCGTTTCGTCGCCCAGGGCGGGCAGGCGCTCCACCGCGGCAGGGATGTTGCCCGCCTCGTTCTTGCACGGGATCACCACGCTCACGCGGCGGCCCGGCACCCCGGCGTCGCGGGATGGCGCGGGGCGCGCCACCATCCACTGCACCAGGCTCAGGCGATTCAGCACGGGCACGAGCGTGCCGTAGCGGTTGACGAACGGCGCGACGAGCGGCACGCCCTTCGGCAGGAGCAGATGGTGGCCACGACGCACGCACTCCCAATCGCTCAGCGAGAGGAGATTCTCGATGTCGCCGAGATGCAGCCAGTTCTGATGGACCTGGCGGGTCTTGAGCCCGACGCGCGCGGCCGCGCCGAGAATCGGCTCCCACAGATGGTTGTAGTAGGTGATCACGACACGGGTGTCGGGCCGCGCCACGCGATGCAAGCGCTCGAAGACGGCACCGACGTCCGTGAGGTCGCCCAGGACGTCCGACATGATCACGTAGTCGAACGGCCCCTCGACGTCGAGCGTTGCCACGTCCATCGCGCGGAAGTCGAGGCGCGGGTACTTCGCGCGCGCGATGTTCACCATCGCCGGGCTCAGGTCGATGCCGACCCCCCGTGCCGGGCGTACCGCAGCGAGGAGATCTCCGGGTCCGCACCCGATTTCCAGCACGCACCGACCGGGAGGCACGAGGAAGGCGACGAGCCGCTCGACCTCGCGATGGTAGTAGCGGTTCTTCCGCTTCCAGGCCTCGCGATCCGGCGCGAGCGCGTCGTAGTAGCCGCGCAGCGCCGTGGTGCGATCGTCGGCGGCCTCGGGAACGCTCACGACCGTCCCGGACGCGTTCACGAGCGCCGGCCGATCGTCAGAACTGGTAGTAGAGGAAGACACTTTGATGTCCATTCATCACGAGATACGCAAGGAAGAACCCGACCGCATACACGACCGCCCACCGGCGCCGCGGACTGAACGTCAGGTCCCACGTCTCGGGCATCGCGTTGACCGCGACGAGCCCGAGAAGGACCCACGTGACCAGCGCCAGCGGCAGGAACTCGTTGCCCCCGCCGATGCCCGTCATCCGCGCCACCCACGTGCCGGCCATCTCGAAGCTGGTCGAGCGGAACAGCACCCAGCCCACGACGACGCAGAGAAAGGTGATGGCACGACGCACGGGGCTCGGGAAACGCTCCCAGGCGCCAGCGGTCGCGCGAAAGAACGCGAGCAGCAGTCCGTGGTACGCGCCCCACGCCACGAACGTCCAGCTCGCGCCGTGCCAGAGGCCACCCAGCACCATCGTGATCATGAGGTTGACGTACGTGCGTCCCTCGCCGCGGCGGTTGCCGCCGAGCGGAATGTAGAGGTAGTCCCGCAGCCAGGTCGAGAGGCTCATATGCCAGCGGCGCCAGAAATCCGACGGGTCGACGGCGCGATAGGGGGCGTTGAAGTTCTGCGGGATGCGGATCCCGAAGAGATGGCCGAGGCCGACCGCCATGTCGGAGTAGCCGCTGAAGTCGTAGTAGAGCTGAAACGTATAGCCGAGGGCGGCACACCAGGCGCCCCCTGGCGAGAGGTTGTCGTAGGACCGCAGCATCGGGTCGATCAGCGCCCCGATGTGATCCGCGATCACGACTTTTTTGATGAGCCCCACGACGAAGAATCCGAGGCCGCGCGCGATGGCGTCGTTCCCGAGCGGCCGGTCGATCCGTGCGAGGTCGTCCTCGATCTGCTTGTAGCGGACGATCGGTCCGGCCACGAGCTGCGGGAACAGCGCGACGTACGCCATGTACTCGAGCAGGTTGCGCGTCGGCCGGACGCGCTCCTGGGCGACGTCCACGATGTAGGAGATCGTGTGGAACGTGTAGAAGCTGATGCCCACCGGCAGCACCACGCGCAGCGCCGGCAGCGCCCATCCCGGCGCAACCGCGGTGACGTTGTCCGCGAAGAAGTTGTAGTACTTGAAGAACCCCAGGATACCGAGATCGAGCGCCACCGACGCCACCAGCCACCCCCGGCGCGTCCTCACCGACGGCGTGCGCGCGATGGCCAGGGCCGCCACGAAGCTCGTCAGCGTCGAAAAGGCGAGCAGCCCGCAGAACCGCCAGTCCCAGTAGCCGTAGAACACGTAGCCGCTGGCGGCCAGGATGGCGAAGCGCACCTGCCGCGTCCGCGCCAGCCAGAACAGCGTGAACACGATCGGAAAGAACGCGAACAGGAAGATGTCGGAGTTGAAGACCACGTCACAGCACCCGAGCCATCAGGGCGCGCGTCATCAGCGTGGCGTTCGTCTCGTCGACATGGGCGCAGTCGTACCAGCCCGTCTTCGTGCCGCCGTAGGGCCCCAGCACGCTGAAGTCATAGGATTCGACGCCGTAGCGCCGCTTGAGATCCTCGACGACCGCCCGGTTTATCACGGTCTGCGCCTCGACCGCCGTGCCCTTGGCCGTGAGGAAACGTACCGTCGAGGGGTGGAGGCCGATCATGAGGATCTTCACGATCGCGCCGTCGTTGCGCGCCGCGGCGACCAGACGTTCGAGCTCGGCTACTCGCTCGGGCCGCGCCCTCCCGAGCCCCCCGAACAGCTTGAGCTGCCCCGGCAGGCATGCCTGGATCTCGCGGTCGAGGTCGAAGACACGCCGTGCGCGCTCCCGCTCCCAGCGCGGGTAGCGCAGGTAGCCATCCGTCTGGAACGCGACGTTGAGCAAATCCTCGTGCGGCCGTAGCCAGAGGCGGAGCGACAGCAGCGTGTCGCCGACGTAGGGCAGACTGAGAGTCTCCTTGTATCGCGCCACCCACATCCGCATCCCCGCCAGCGCGGTGATCGGGTCCGGCTCGAGCATCGCCCTGAGCTCGCGGTTCTTTTCGAGCTTCCAGTGCCGAGGCCTATCGCTGGCGAGCGCCTCGGTGTCGAGGCCGATCACGACGACCTTCGGCCGCGTGCCCTGCTCGCGGACCCAGCGGTAGATCGCCAGGAAGTCTTCGCCCTGCCCGAGATCGACCGCAAAATTGAAGAAGCGCAGGCCCGAGTGTTCCTTGAGCTCCGAGGGCCGCAGCTTCATGGAGCGGCTGGAGCCGAGCACGAGGCCCTCGACGGGCCCGCGCGCGAGGTACTTCTGAAACAGCGCCTGCTTCTGCGCGCGCGCGTCGTAGACGACCTTGGGAAAGCGCCGGCCTCCGAAGTCACCGCGAGGGTCGACGCTCCGCGCGACGAACACCTGGGACACGACCAGGACGGCGATCGTCGCGAGAAACGTGACGCCGACGCGGGCTCGGGGCCTGGTGATCAGCGTGATGCCGACGCTCCCCAGCTCGGGCTGTCGAGATACCATCGGACCGTCTTGGCCAGCCCGTCTTCGAACGACGTCGACGCGCGAAAGCCGAATTCACGCGCTGCGCGCGAGACGTCGAGGCGGCGACGTGGCTGGCCGTCAGGGCGCGAGGCGTCCCACACGATCCGGCCGGTGAAGCCGGTCTCCTTCGCGATCACGTCGACGAGAGCACGGATGGAGATCTCGCGGCCTGATCCGAGATTGCAGGGATCGCTCTTCTCGAAACGTGCGGAAGCCAGCAGGATGCCTTCCGCCGCGTCCTCGACGTAGAGGAATTCGCGCGTCGGCGTCCCCGAGCCCCACACCACGATCTCGGGCTTGCCGGCGGCCTTCGCCTCCACGCACTTGCGGATCAGCGCCGGAATCACGTGCGAGGTCTCGAGGTCGAAGTTGTCGCGCGGCCCGTAGAGGTTCACCGGGAGGAGGAAGATCGAGTTGAACCCGTACTGCGCGCGGTACGACTGCGACTGCACGAGCAGCATCTTCTTCGCGAGCCCGTAGGGCGCGTTGGTCTCCTCGGGATACCCGTTCCAGAGGTCGTCCTCGACGAACGGCACGGGTGCCCACTTCGGGTACGAGCAGACGGTCCCCACGGCCACGAACTTCTTGAGCCCGACCTGGCGCCCCACCTCGATGAGCTGCACGCCCATCATGAGGTTGTTGTAGAAGAACCGGCCGGGCTCTTTCATGTTGGCGCCGATGCCGCCCACCGTGGCCGCGAGGTGGATCACCATCGTCGGGCGCGCGTCTTCGTACAGCCGGCGCACGGCCGTTCCGTCGACCAGGTCGTATTCCTTGCTGCGCGGGACGAAGACCGACGCGGCGCCGCGGCGCTCGAGCGCCTGGATCACGAACGATCCGAGGAATCCGGAGCCACCCGTGACCACCACGCGCTCCCCTGCCCAGAACTCGCGACTCATCCGCTCTCCCCCGTCACGACGCGCGCGACCAGGTCGACGTTGCGCGCCACGTCGTCGCGGTGCCGCTCGATCATCGCGTTCGCCCGCTCCCGCAGCCGCGCTTCGAGAGGAGGCTCGGTCAGCGTCGCCACCAACCCCACGCCGAGGTCGGCCGCCGTCGCGACTTCGAGCCCCGGCCACTCTTTGACGAGCTCGTCGGTGATCTCGCGCCAGCCGTTCATGAACTTTCCGAAGAAGATCGGCGCGCCCTGCACGAGCGGCTCGACGATGTTCTGGCCGAAGCCGATCACGTTGCGCAGATACGTGCTGCCGCCGATGAACGTGGCGGTCGCCAGCGCGTAGAGGCGACCCAGCTCGCCGAACGTGTCGACGAGGAGCACGTCTTCGGGCGCCGGGCGCGTGCGCGCGGTCCGTCGCACGACGGACAGGCCGAGACGCTCGAAGGTGGCGGTCATCGGCCCGGCATCCGTCTGATAGCGGGGGACCGCAACGAGCCGAAGCCCGGGCACACGCGCGCGCGCCGCGAGGAACGCTTCGCCGACGAAGGCGTCCTCGCGCGGATGGATGCTCGCGGCCAGGAAGATCCGCTCTTCGGGCTCGAGTCCCAGGTCCGCCCGAAGCTCGGCGCGCACGGCCGGCGACACCGCAAGGTAGTCGAGGTCGAACTTCATGTTGCCGGTGACGACGATGCGATCGGGCCGGGCGCCCTGCGCGACGTAACCGCCCGCATCGTCGTCGCTCTTGGCGCCGATCCAGTCGACCCCCCCGACGGGCTGCCATTCCATGCAGCGCGACATGATGGGATGGCGCTGAATGTCCTTGCTCATGAGCCCGCTCACGACGACGGTGGGGATGCCGAGCCGCCGTGCCTCGGCGAAGAGCACCGGCGCCGTGAGGTTCTCGGTGGCGACGAGCGCCACGGGCTTCAGCGCGGCCAGCGCGCGGCGCGCGGGACCACGGCAATCCCACGGGGCGTCCAGCACGGCGTCGACATCCAGCATGCGTTTCGAGAAGTCGTAGGAATATTTGTTGTTGGTCACGAGCAGCAGCGCGTGCCCGGGTCTCGCCTCGCGCAGGCGACGGCAGAACGTCACCATCTGCGTGACTTCGCCGCCGGAGAGCGCATCCAGCCACACGACGGGCCGATCGCCGAGCGCGGCGCGGATGTCGGCCGGCACCCAGCCCCACCGGCTCCAGAAGTAGCGCCGCCAGTACGGATCGCGGCCGAGGACGATGCGCCGGACGAAGGTGACGGGCAGCCGGCTGTACGCGTGGAACGCGTAGCGGCGATGCTCGCGCCGGTGCCCGGCGCGGATCAGCTCAGAGAACACGCCGGGCCAGCTCCAGTCCCGATTCGTCCTGCGTGTCGACGAGCGCCTGCAGCGAGCTCAGCGCCACGACGCCAACCCGATCGCCGAGGCGCTGCCCCGCCCGGACGACCTCCGCGCGCATGGCGCAGACCAGCCCGCTCACTTCCTTATATATAGGAGGGCGCTGGGCGCGGGTCTGGGCCCCGTCCGTGAGGGGCTCGAGCTCGCCGGCGGGGGTCACCTTCCAGAAGTTGTGGTGGTCCTCGTATGCCGTGAACACGGTGTCGAGGTCCTGCTCCACCAGCGTCCGCACCACGCGATCGATGAGGCCCGCCTCGCGGAAGGGATGTGAGATCTCGAGCCGGACCACGATGCGCGCGCGATACCCCGCCTCGCTTTCCAGCGTCACGAGCGCGTGCCGTAGCGCGGCCTCGAGCGGCGTGCCGGGCGCGCTGAGCGCGGCCGGACGCAGAAACGGCGCCTCCGCCCCGAGACTGATCGCGAGCCGAGACACGTCCTCGCTGTCCGTCGAGACGACCACCCGCCCGACGGTTCGTGCATGGCGCGCGGCATCCACCGTGTAGGCCATCAGCGGGCGATCGCCGAGGAGCGGCATGCCGCCGGACTTCACGAGGTCGCGGCCCCGCACGGGAATCAGCGCGAGGACTTCCGCGGCGGCGATCTCAGTCATTGACGGTACGGCGCCCCGTCGAGAGCACCTGGTCGGCGAGCCAGAAGTCGAACTCCGTGTGGATGTCGATCGACGACGCGTCGTCGTCGTTCGAAATGATCTCGACGCGCTCGCCCAGCCGCTTGCCCGCCTTGATCAGGGACGCGCGGGTCGCGCACGCCAACCCGGTGTCCTCGCGGTACACCGGCTCCTTCTTCTGGCGCGGCCCGTAGGCGAGATCCGGCGCCAGGCGCACGAACTTCCCGTCCTTCTTGCGCCAGAAGTTCTTGTGCGTCTTGTAGGCGACGAACGCGCTCTCGACCTCGGGGTCGTCGAGCAGGCACTTCACCGTCTCGTCGATCATCGACCGCTTGCGGAAGATGTCCGTGGGCTGCAGGAACACCACGATGTCCACGCGATACTTCTCCTCGCGCTCCAGCCACTCCACCGCGTGCGTCAGCACCGGCTCCGTGGGCGTGAGGTCTTGCGCCAGCTCGGGCGGCCGCATGAACGGCACTTCCGCGCCGAACTTCCGCGCGACCTCCGCGATCTCCGGCGAATCGGTGGTGACGATCACGCGATCGACGTACGGCGACGCCTTCGCGGCTTCGACGGAGTACGCGATGAGCGGCTTGCCGGCGAGCGGGCGGACGTTCTTGCCCGGCAGGCCTTTCGATCCGCCGCGGGCCGCGATGATGGCCACCACGTGGGGCTTGTCACTCATGACGTCTCTTCTCCGTTGGTCGCGCCGTCGCGGATCAGCTCGATGACCCGCACGACCCGCGCGGCGCGGGCGGCGTCGCGGCCGTGGTTGATACCGTGGAAGTGATAGACGCTCGCGGCCGGCTCGTAGACCACCAGGTGGCCCATCTCGAGGACGCGCTTGGCCCAATCGCGATCCTCGACGCCCGTCAGGTCCTCGTTGAAGGGCACGCTGTCCCAGATATCGCGGCGGATCATCGAGTTGGCGTTGTGGAAGAAATAGTCCCGGTGCTGCACGCGCCGCTCGAGACCGAACGTCGTGTAGAGGTCCCGCTTGTCGAAGTCGTTCGTGTCCGGAAGCGGCTCCTGGCGTCCGTACACGCCCGCGACGTCGCTCGCGGTAAACGCCGCCGCGAGACGCCGGAGCCACGTATCGTTCACCGGGATGCAATGACCCGAGAGGATCGCGACGAGATCGCCCTTCGCCGCGCCCACCCCGAGATTGATCGAACGGCCGTGGCTGAACTCCGCCTGCGGGATGGTGAGCACGCGACAGGCGAAGCCGCGCGCGATCCCGAGCGTATCGTCCGTCGACTCGTTGTCGACCACGATCACTTCGAACTCGTCGCAGTCCTGCGCGAGGACGGCCCGCAGGCAGCGGCCGATCCACTGCGCCTCGTCCTTCGTGCGGATGACGATGGAGATCATAGGTCCACCATGCCAAACGTGACGAACTCGTCTTCGGCGATGTCGTAGAGCGCGCGCCGCCCCACCACGGCCCCGAGGAAGCGGGCCGACAACCCGCGCGAGGGCGGCTTGAGCGCCAGCATGTCGCGGCGGATGGTCGTGCCTCGCGTGATGGGTTGCGCCGCCACGATGGAGACGCGGTGCCATTCCAGATCGTCGAGCGCGTCCGGCGATGGCTCGGACACCCGCGGCGCGCCGAGCCTCGCTTCCAGCTCACGGACGCGCGCGACCAGCTCGGCCAGCTCGCCCGGCAGGAGGCTGACGCGATGATGCGGGCCGGCCGCGGTGCGGTCGAGCGTCAGGCGCTTCTCGATCACCGCCGCGCCAAGCGCGACCGCCATGAGCGCCGGCGCATGCTCGAGGCTCGCGTCGGCGTATCCGACGGGGTGACCGAAGTGTGCGAGCGATGCCAGCGCCGCGACCTCGAGGACACCGCCGGGCCCCTCCGACGGCGCCGCGAGCACGTGCAGCAGTGTCAGCCGCCCGCCGACCGTCTCGACGAGCGTCCGGACCTCACGCTCGGTGCAGCCCGCGACCGCCGCGACGATCGGCCGGGTGTCGCGCCCGAGCGCCTCGACAACGGGCAGATGCACGGCGACCGCCGCCTCCAGCTTCCACGCGGTGAACGGAACATCGGCGAGCGCGCGGCATGCCTCTTCGTCGTGAGGGGCGATCCACGTCTCCATCGGCCCGGCGCCGTCGCAAAGCCGCGCGATCACTTCGACGGGCAGATCGACCCGTTCCAGCGCCTTGCGATACGTGGCGCCCAGCGTGGCGTACGCGGCGGCCGGCCGATCGAGCACCTGACGCACAGCCGCCTGCGCCACCGTCCGCTTCTCCAGCTTGATGCCGTCCGCTCCCGCGGCTCGCGCGGCTTCGACGAGGCGTGAGGCGACGTCGGGATCGCCGTTGTGGTTACCGTCGACGGCGGCCACGATCCGGCAACGCCGCGACGTGGCCGTGCTCACCACACCTCGCACATCACCTGGACGATCCGGTGATGCGTCGCATCGTTGGCGAGCCCGAGCGTCTCGAACCAGCCGCGGCACACGCGATTGAAGAGCGCGTCCACGGCCTGCGCGATGTTCATCCCCTTGCCGTTCGCCGTCTTGTGCCCGGTGAGCCGGGACTGCCGGAGGAACGTCGTCTCCAGCGGCGCGTACAC
>JBGOTH010000010.1:0-17172 GCA_041476345.1 Methylomirabilia bacterium | reverse complement strand
TTGAAGATGAGCTCCTGCTTCCGGAGACCGCTGTGGTTCTGGACGTTGAGGTCGCGCGCGAGCGCGTTGAGGTCCGGGATGCTCTTCTCCTTCAGCTCGGAGAGGTTCATCCCGTTGGCGGCGCCGCCGGTCGTGGCGGTCGTCGCATCGGCGTTCTGGGGGGCTTGGTTCGGCTGGCCTCGTTCTCGGCGGGCGCTCATTCAACGACTCCGGGCGCGACGGCGGGTCGTCGCATGTTGAAGGTTTGCGGGTGGCGGTTATGGCTCTCGGCTTCGGGTGTACGACGGGGTTGGCGGCTTGACGACGCCAAGGGGATGATGTCATTCCACCGGCGGTTTGTCAACGTTTCTCTTCACATGCGAACCTCGATGATCGCGCGGTCGCGGATCTCCCTGAGCCACGCGTCGAGCCGCGCATCGTATTTCTGGCGGAATAGGATCTCGCGGATCTGCTGCTTGGCGCGGGTCACGCCGTCGCCTTCCAGGCTCTCCTTCGATTCGAGCTGGAAAATGTGATAGCCGAGGTCCGACCGGTAGGGCTCCGAAACCTGGCCGGGGGACAGAGCGAGGATCCGGGCCTCGATATCTTGGGCGAGCTCTCCCCGCTTCATCGTCCCGAGGTCGCCGCCGTCCTTGGCGGTGGCGTCGCCGGAGTTCTTGCGCGCGAGCTCGGCGAAGTCGCCGCCGTCGCGAAGCTGGCCGCGCACCACCTCGGCCCGGATGCGTGCGGCCTCCCAGGCCGCGTCGGTGAGACCGCCCTCGGGAACGATCAGGATGTGCCGGGCGTGATAGGCGAGACCCGTCTCGAGCTTGGGGCGATTCTCGTCGAGATACCGGTCGATTTCGGCATCGGTGACGCTGACCCGTACGGTGACCTTGCGCCGTACAACCTTCGACATCTTGATGCTGTCGCGAAGGCGCTTGCGGATCGCGTCGTAGCTCATGCCCTGCGCCTTGAGCACGCTCTTGAACTCATCGATGTCCTTCAGGTTGCTCTTCTTGAGCCGCTCGGTGAGCTCGTCGTCGATCTCGGACTCTTCGACGGCGATCCGCTCGCGTTCCGCCTCCTGCAATTGGAGCCGGTTCTCGATGAAGCGGTTGAGGAACTCGCGCTTCACCTGGTCGTCGCCGCCCTGCGGCCGTTGGCGGGGATCCTGACGCGAGGCCGCCATCGCCTCCTCGAGCTCGCCGAGCGTGATCGCGTCGTTGTTGACGACGGCGACGACGCGCTCCATCAAATCGTCGTTGTCCTCACGTACGTAGGGCCGGTCGATCACGCGGGGCTTCGCCGCCGGGCGCGGCGCCGCCGGCGCGCCGCGATCGTCACCGAGGAACGGAACCCATGCCGGCACCCACGCGGGATTCCACTGGGGGATCGTGCAACCGCCGAGGCCGAGGGACAGCAGGAGCGGAGTGAGCAGGTAACGCTGGCGCTTCACCGGGCGAGCCCCTCGAGCACGGCCAGAACGGAGTCGCGCTCGCGCGGCCACTCCCCGCGCGCGATCGTCGCTTCCAGCACGAAATCCCGCTTCATCTTCAATCGTCCCTTGCTGTCGCGGATGGCCGCCAGAAGCTTTCCCGGCGCCACCGGCGTCGCCGCCGCGAAGGTCAACAGCACCCGCGCCTCGCCGATCTCCACCTTCTCGACGCCGATGCGGCGCGCGGCCTGTCGGAGCCCTACGACGTCCAGAAGCTGCTCGGCCTCGCGCGGAAGCGGTCCGAACCGGTCGGCCAACTCCGCGCGGATGTCCGCGAGGCTCGCAGCGTCCCCCGCGCCTGCCAATCGTTTGTAAAGTGCCAGCCGCTGATTGACCTCGGGCACATACTCCTCCGACAAGAACCCTTCCACCGGCGCGCTGACCACGGGGTCGACGGCGGCCGTGCTCGGTTGGCCGCTCAATTCTCGCACAGCCTCCGCGAGGAGCTTCGAGTAAAGATCGTAACCGACGGCGGCGATATGGCCGTGCTGCTGCGCCCCCAGCAGATTCCCCGCCCCCCGGATCTCCAGGTCGCGCAGGGCCAGCTTGAAGCCGGAACCGAGCTCGGTCAGCTCCTGCAGGACCCTCAGGCGCTTCTGCGCTTGCTCGTCCACACGACCGTCGGCCGGCACGAGGAGGTAGCAGAACGCCTGCTGACGCTCGCGGCCGACGCGGCCGCGGAGCTGATAGAGCTGCGCCAGCCCGAAGCGGTCCGCGCGATTCACGATGATGGTGTTGGAGGCGGGAATGTCGAGCCCGGACTCCACGATGGCGGTGGAGATCAGGATGTCCGCCTGCCCGGTGACGAACTTCACCATCGTCGCTTCCAGCTCGCGCTCCTTCATCTGACCGTGGCCGACGACGATGCGCGCCTCGGGCACGAGAGCCTGGATCAGGTTGGCCATCGACGCGAGCGACTGGATGCGGTTGTGCACGAAGAAGACCTGCCCCCCGCGCTCGAGCTCCCGCGTGAGCGCCTCCTTGATCACGACCTTGCTGAAGCGGCGGACGACCGTCTCCACCGGCAGCCGCTCGAGCGGCGGCGTCTCGATGACCGACATGTCGCGCACGCCCGACAGCGACATGTAGAGCGTCCGGGGGATCGGCGTCGCGGTGAGCGCGAGCACGTCCACCGACGTTCGCAGCTGCTTCATCCGCTCCTTGTGCGCGACGCCGAAGCGGTGCTCCTCGTCCACGACGAGAAGCCCGAGGTTCTTGAAGACAACGTCCTTCGACAGGAGCCGATGCGTCCCGATGACGACGTCCACCGTACCCTGCGCGAGGCCCGCCACCACCGCCTTCTGCTCTTTCGGGGAGCGGAAGCGCGACAGCAGCTCCACGCGCGCGGGGAACGGACCGAAGCGGTCCATGAACGTGCTCCAGTGCTGCTGGGCGAGCACGGTGGTGGGGACGAGCACGGCGACCTGCCGGCCGTCGGCGACCGCTTTGAAGGCGGCACGGAGCGCGACCTCCGTCTTACCGTAGCCGACGTCGCCCGCGACCAGCCGGTCCATCGGGCGCTCGCTCTGCATGTCGCCCTTGACGTCGTTGATCGCGCGCAGCTGATCGGGCGTCTCCTCGAACCTGAACGCGGCTTCGAACTCCCGCTGCCACGGCGTGTCTTTCGCGGACGCGTGCCCCTCGGCGACGGCGCGCTGCGCGTAGAGCTTCAGGAGCTCTTCCGCCATCTCGCGCAGCGCGGCGCGCACGGACTCCTTCACGCGCTGCCAGGACGCGCCGCCGAGGCGATCGAGCTTCGCGGCCGCCGCCTCGCCGCCGAGGTATTTCGAGATCAGCTCGAGCCGGTCCACGGGCAGATAGAGCTGACCGGCTTCCGCGTACTCGAGGAGGAGGAAGTCGGCGTCGCGGTCCGCGGCCGCGGCGGCTCCCCTTACCGTCATGGTCTTGAGCCCGAGATAACGGCCGATGCCGTGGTCCTCGTGCACGACGAAGTCGCCGACCTCGAGATCGGTGAACGTGGAGACGGGAGCGCCACGCTGATACTTCGGCCGCCGGAGCGAGCGTCGGCGCGCGCCGAAGACTTCGTGCTCGGTGAGCACGACGAGGCCGAGCGCCGGAATGGTGAACCCGCTCGAGCACTCTCCCACCACCACGGCAAGGCCTTCGTCACCATCGAGCGAGGCGACGACCGCCGACTCGAGCTGATGCTCGCGGAGAATGTCGCGGAGCTGGTCACCCTGCCGCGGGTCGCCGGCGACGAGGCGGACGCGGAAGCCTTCCCGACGCCACCGCTCGAGGTCGGCGCAGAGCGGCGCGAACTTCCCGGCGTAACCGGTCACCGCGTGCGCATCCAGCGCCACCTCGCCGTCGCGTCGGCGCGCGGTGCCGGTCACGAGCGCCAATTCCACGCGCTGGCGACTCTCGATCAGCGCGGCCAGCGTCGGCTCGCCGTCGGCCACGGGCTCCTCGAGCAGCCGTGGCGCGTCGACGATCACCGGGGCGCCGGCGGGCATGTACGAAAGCAGCCGCGCATCACGAGGGGTCGAAGGCTCGACGGGGAGCGCGACGAGCTGATCGAGCGTCGCGGTCGAGCGCTGCGACGTCGGATCGAACAGGCGGATCGACTCGATCTCGTCGCCGAAGAACTCGACGCGGGCCGGGCTTGCCTGCGCCGGCGAGAAGATGTCGACGATGCCGCCGCGCGCCGCCCACTGGCCGACCCCGCCGACGGTATCGACGCGCTCGTAGCCGGCCAGGGCCAGCGCCTCGACGAGCAGCTCGCGATCGAGACGGTCACCCGCGTTGAGCGTCACCGTCTTGTCGCGAAACTCCGCCGGCGCCGGCAGCGGGAGCGCCATCGACGCCGTGGTGGCGACGACCACGAGCAGCTCGCCCGCGAGGAGCCGGCGGCAAATCAGCGCGCGTTCGGCTTCCGCCTCACGCTGCGGGCCGCCCCGCCAGAGTCGCGGTTCCTCCTCGGGAAACTCCGCCACGGTGGCGCCGAAGAAGCGCAGATCCTGGGTCCATCGGTGCGCGTCCGCGAGGCCCGCCACGATGACGAGGGCGGGGCGGTTCGAGCCGGCCAGGAGCTCGGCGACGACGAGCGGGCGAGCCGATCCGGCGAGCCCGGCGACACGCAGACAGGGCTCTCCCTGCGCGAAGCGCGCCGCCAACTGTTCGAACGCGGGCCACTGCTTCAACACGAGGGGGCCGTAGCGGCCGGCGCGAATGTCACCGCGCGGCTCGTGCCAGGTAGAAGCTCAGCGTCTCGAGCTCGATGGACAGGTCGACGTTCTTCAGACGCACGTCCTTCGACACCTTCAGCCGCGCGGGCGCGAAATTCAGAATGGCCTTGATCCCGGCGGCGACGAGCAGATCCGTCACCGTCTGCGCGGCGTCGGCGGGCACGGCGAGGACGGCGATCAGGAGGGACCGCTCCTTCACCTCGCGGGCCACGTCGCGCGTGGAGACGATGGGCACGCCGTCGATCTCGCGGCCGATCTTCGCCGGGTCGTCGTCGAAGACGACCGCAACGCGAAAGCCCTGGCGGCTGAACCCCTTGTAGTGGAAGAGCGCCGCGCCGAGATTGCCGAGCCCGACGAGCGCGACCGGCCACTCGCGGTCGAGTCCGAGGATGCGCTGAAGCTCCGCCTTGAGGCCGGAGACGTAGTACCCGATCCCGCGGACGCCGAACTCCCCGAAGTACGCGAGGTCTTTCCGCACCTGCGCGGAGTTGAGATTGAAGCGCTCGGCCAGCTCCTGCGAGCTGATCGACTGCACGCCGTCCTCTTCGAGCAGCAGCAGGCAACGTGTGTATACGGAGAGACGACGGATCGTCATCTCGGGGATCTTCGTGAGCCGGTCGTTCGGTCGCGCCATCCGACGACACGGGGCCCCGGGCGAGCGTAGCGCCCCAGGGCCCCGACCCCCGTTATTTGATGGGCTGGACGAAGAGCAAGATCATCGCGACGACGAGGACGTAGATCGCGAGTGATTCGATGAGCGCCAGACCGATGATCATCGCGGTCTGAATGCGTGCCGCCGCGCCGGGCTGACGCGCCATCGCTTCCACCGCGGATGCGACCGCTCGCCCCTGCCCCAACCCGCACAGCCCCGCCGCGATCGCCATGGCAAAGCCGGCCGCGAGCACCGAGTAGGGACCGACCATGCTGCCGCCCGCCGCCGCCGGCGCATCCGCCGCCAGGGCCACTGCCGGAACCAGAACTGCCGCCGCTGCTAGAATCAGTGAACGCACGCCCGTCCTCCTCTGTTCGTGTGGAGTGCTAGTGATGCGCCGTGTGTGGCTCGGCATGGTGCTCGTCGTGCTCCGCCCCTTCGATGGCGCCGGCGATGTAGAGCATCGTCAGCATCACGAAGATGAAGGCCTGCAAGAACGACACGAGGATCTTCAGCGGATACAGGAACCCGACCGTAAAGAGGATCATCACGATCCCCCCCACCCCGCCCACCATGGCACCGGCGATACTCCCCGAAAGGGCCCAACCGATGAGACCATCCAGGCCCATCAGGAAGAAGATGACGGCGAGCAAAATGTGCCCGCCCGTCATGTTGCCGAAGAGGCGCAACGTGAGCGAGAGTGGCCGCGCGAAATGGCTGATCGTTTCGATGGGAATCATGAGCAGCTTGATCGGGGCCATGCCCCACGACCACTCCATCGGTCCAGTAAAGTGATTGAGGTAGTGGACGAGCCCCTGCTTCTTGACGCCGATGTAGTGATACGCGCAGAACACGATGATCGCGCAGGCGCCGTTGGTCATTAGGTTGCCGGTCGGCGACATGAGCCCCGGCACGAGCCCCATCAGGTTGCTCACGAGGATGAAGAGGCCGAGAGTGCCGATGAGCGGCAGGTAGCGGCGGCCCTCGGAACCGATGACGTCGTCGATCATCTGGATGAACTGCTCGATGATCACCTCGACGAAATTCTGGGCGCCGCGGGGCACGAGCGCCGCGCGCCGCGTCGCCATCCACGAGACGCCGATGAGGATCAGCATCACGAGCCACGTATAGAGGACGTGATCGGGAACGCCGGGAAGCCGGAAGATCGGCGGATGCTCGATCGCGCCCATTGACTACGTTCCCTCGCGCGCGAGGCGCAGCCCTCGCGCCACGAGCGCGCACGGCAGCGCAGCGAGGCCGGTCACGAGTCCGACCGGATGAAACCATCCCGTGAGGAAGAGCGCCGCGACCGCGACGGCCACGCCGGCGAGCCGAAAGGCCGCCGTCGCCATCCACGCTCTGGTGGTCGGCGCGTCGGTGGCGCCACTCACGCTACTGGACAGCCACCAGAAGTCCGCGACGGCGATCGCAGCACCGGCAAGCACACCGAGGAAGAGCGTGCGCCCGCCGAAGCCTCCGCCCACGAGGGCGAAGACGATCGCGAGCAGCCCCGCATCCATCGTCCCGCGCGTCTTCAAGTTAGTCATCATCATCGAGTGCTCGCTCCGCGGCCTTCGCGGAGCGGAAAAGAATGACAAATCCCGCCACGATTCCGAATCCGAGCCCGATCAGGGTGAACCAGGGGCTCGTGCGGAGCCACCGATCGGCGAAGTACCCACCCGCCAGACCGATGATGGTTGCCAGAACCATTGCCACCCCGAGGGAGGACAACTCGCCGAGGGCTTTCCAGGTCGACGGCTCCCCGGACGGCGCCATGTGAAATGGAACACTAGCACAGCTTCGTCTTCAAAGGGACTCCCGCGCCACCAGCCGCCGAGGGAGACTGAGTGTCGTCCGATGTGCTGCGCGCGCGCGCGACGGCGCGGCGCCACCCGTCGTACAACTCTTCGCGGCGGGCCGCGCTCATCGCCGGCGTGAACGTTCGCTCGACGCTCCAGCGCGAGGCGAGCGCATCCAGCGACGGCCACACGCCCACGCCGAGCCCGGCCAGATACGCGGCGCCCAACGCCGTCGTCTCGATCACGGACGGACGTAGAACTTTGACGCCCATGAGGTCGGCCTGGAACTGGCAGAGGAAGTCGTTCGCCGTCGCGCCGCCGTCGACACGCAGCGCATCGACGGAGACCCCGGCGTCCGCCGTCATCGCCTCCAGCACGTCCCGGCTCTGATAGGCGATCGCCTCCAGCGCCGCGCGGACGAGGTGCGCGCGCGTCGTCCCCCGCGTGAGGCCCGCGATCGTCCCGCGCGCGTACATGTCCCAGTACGGCGCGCCGAGCCCGACGAACGCCGGCACGAAATAGACACCGCCCGTGTCGCCGACCGACGTCGCCAGCGCCTCGCTGTCGGCGGCGCGCTCGATGAGCCCGAGCCCGTCACGCAGCCACTGGATGGCCGCGCCCGCGATGAACACGCTCCCCTCGAGCGCGTAGGTCGTCGTCGCGCCCACTTTCCACGCGAGCGTCGTGAGAAGCCCCGAGCGCGACCGCACCGGCGTCGCCCCGGTATTGAGCAGCATGAAGCAGCCGGTGCCGTACGTGTTCTTGGCGGCGCCGCGCGCGTAGCACGCCTGACCGAAGAGCGCCGCGTGCTGATCGCCTGCGATGCCGGCGATCGGCACCCCCGGCGGCAGCCAGCCGAGGTCGGTCGTTCCACCGACCACGCCGGAGGACGGCACGAGGCGCGGCAGCATGGGGCGCGGCACCCCGAGCATTTTCAGCATGTCGTCGTCCCAATCGACCGTGTCGAGGTTGAGGCACATGGTGCGGGACGCGTTGGTGACGTCCGTCGCGTGCGTGCGGCCGCCGGTGAGCTTCCAGATCAGCCACGAATCCACCGTGCCGAACGCGAGCGCGCCGTCTTCGGCACGCCGCCGCGCGTCCGGCACGTTGTCGAGGATCCAGCGGATCTTCGTTCCGGAAAAGTACGCGTCGAGCACGAGGCCGGTGCGCTGTCGCACGGCCGGCTCGAGCCCCGCCGCCTTGAGCGCTTCGCAGAACGGCGCGGTGCGCCGGCACTGCCAGACGATGGCGTGATGGATGGGCGCGCCCGTCGCGCGGTCCCACACGACCGTCGTCTCGCGCTGGTTGGCGATGCCGATGGCGGCCACGTCTCTACCGCTCGCGCCCGCGGACGCGAGCGCGCTCTTCGCGGCGCTCACGATCGTCGACCAGATCTCTTCGGGGTCGTGCTCGACCCAGCCGGGCTGCGGGTAGTGCTGCGGCAGCTCGGCGTAGCCGCGCGCGCGCACGCGTCCTTCGGCGTCCACGACGAGCGCGGTCGAGCCGGACGTTCCCTGGTCGAGCGCCAACACGTAGCGGCCGAACGCCATTAGTCCGACCCGCGACGCATGATGGGGGTCATTCGGACCCGCGACGCTGCATGGGGGGCTTGGGGGGTGCGTCTCGCACGCCCCCAACTTTAAGAGCGAGATCAGGGCGGTCGCTCATGATGACGTCGACGCCGAGATCGAGCATCCGCCGGATGTCGGGCTCCTCGTTGACCGTCCACGCGGACAGGCGGATCTTCGCCGCGCGCGCCGCCGCGACGACCGTCGCGTCGATGACACGGAACTCGATGCCGAGATCGGTGGCGCCGGCATCCCGCGCCCGGCGCACGGCGTCGGCCCCCGACGCGCGCTCGGCCTCGAGCTGCCGTCGTGAAGCGAGATACATCGTGCGAATGCCGGGCTGCAGCGCCAGGAGCCGACGGATCGTCGCGGGGTGGAACGCCTGGATCGTCACGCGCGCCAGCATGTCGTGCGTGCGGATGAGATCCAGGACCTTCTCCTCCATGCCGGGATACGGCTGACCGTCGACGCCGACCTTGATCTCGGGCAGGAGCTCGATCGAGCCCGCGCGCGCGAGGTCGAGCAGTTCCGTGAGCGTGGGAACGCGCTCGTCGGTCACGCGGCCGTCGCGCGACGTGAGTCGTGCCGATCGGAGCTCCGCGAGCGTCCGGTCGCGCACGGGCCCGGACGCCGTCGTCGTGCGATCGAGCGTGGGATCGTGGATGACGACGACCACGTCGTCGCGCGTGAGATGGAGGTCGAACTCGAGTGCGTCGGCGCCGAGCGCGATCGCATTGCGGAACGCGAGCAGGCTGTTCTCCGGCCGGAGCGCCGCGCCGCCGCGATGCGCGGCGATCTTCGGTCCGGCCGCGCGCGCCGGGATCGCGAGGATCAGCAAGCCGGCGGCGGCGAGGACGGCCACGCGCCGCATCAGGAAGGAATCAGCTCGGGACGGTCCGTGATGATCACGTCGACGCCCGCCGCGACGAGGCGGTCGCGCGTCTCCACGTCGTTCACCGTGAAGACGCCCACCGCGATGCCCGCCGCGTGCGCGGCGGCGACGAGGGGCGCGTCGCAGAGCGAATGGTGCAACCCGAGATAGCTCGCCCCGGCGGCGCGCGCCCATTCCACCGCCTGCACGGTGGGCGCGCCGCTCTCCGCGGCATGACGGTCGATCAGGAGGGTCGTCGGCTGCGCCGGCGCGAGCCGGCGCACCTCGGCGAGGACGGCGGGATTGAACGCCATGAGGATGCAGCGGTTCGCGCATCTCGCGGTCGTGATCGCCTCGAGCACCTTGCCCTCGAGCCCTTCGTACCGCGCGCCCGCGACGCGCTCCACGCGGTCACCGCGTCGCTCGTACGTCACGGCAGGCCCCGGCGTCTTGATCTCGATGAGCAGGCCGGCGCCGGCGGGGGCGACGACGTCGAGGGCCTCGGGGAGCGTCGGTACATGGTCGTCCGTGAGCGCGCCGCCGGCGCCCCGCAGGCGCGCGTGGTGAAGGTCGTCGACCGTGCACCGCGCGACTGCGCCGGTCGCGCTCGTGGTGCGATCGAGCGTGGGGTCATGGATCACCGCGATCTCGCCGTCGGCCGTGAGATGGACGTCGAGCTCGAGCAGGCGCGCGCCCCCCGCGATGGCACCGCGAAACGCGGTCAGGCTGTTCTCGGGCCAGCGGGCGGCGCCGCCCCGATGGGCCACGTACCGTGGTGCCACTACTTGTCGCTCTCGATCAGCCCCTTCACGAACCAGCGCTGCATGAAGACGATGACGGCCACGGGAGGTACGAGCGCCATCATGGCTCCCGCCATGATGAGGTTCCACGTCGGCAGCTCGGTGCCCGAACGCGGGATGAGCGACTCGAGCCCGATGACGACCGTGCGCATCTCCTCGGTGTTCGTGATGAGCAGCGGCCAGAAATATTCGTTCCAGCCGTAGATGAAGAGGACCACGAAGAGAGCGGCGATGTTCGCCCACGACAGCGGCAGGAGAAAGCACCAGAGGAAGCGCAGCGCGCCGCAGCCGTCGAGCTGTGCCGCTTCCGCGAGCTCGTTCGGGATCGTCATGTAGAACTGCCGGAAGAGGAACGTCGCGGTCGCCGACGCCATCAGCGGGACGGTGAGGCCCCAGTACGTGTCGAGCCAGCCGAGGGTGCCGATCACCTCGTAGGTCGGGAGGATCCGCACGGGGATCGGCAGCATCAGCGTGACGAAGATCATCCAGAAGACGATCTGCCGGCCCCGGAAGCGAAAGAACACGATGGCGAACGCCGACAGCATCGAGATGGCGATCTTCCCCACCGCCACCCCGACGCCCATGATCGCGGAGTTGACCAGGAGGTGCCCCATCCCCGACTTCTGCCACGCCTCGATGTAGTTCTCCACGATGTGCGTCGAGGGCAGGAGCCGCGGCGGGCGCTGCACGACTTCCTGGAGGTCCTGCGTCGAGATGACGAACGCGTAGTAGAGCGGGAACGCGATCACCGCGATGCACGCGATCAGGAGCGCGTGCAGGACGATCGAGCTCCACTGCGGTCGCCGCCGCCGGGCGTCGGCCGCCGCCTCGATCCGCGGCCGGGCCGCGGAGACGGCGACGGCGGCGCCGCCTGTCGCCGCGCTCAATACGTCACCCTCTTCTCCGCGTACCGGAACTGCAGCATGGTCATCCCGATCACCACGATCATGAGGATCACCGACTGCGCCGCCGACGAGCCGAGGTTCAAGCCGATGAAGCCGTCGTTCCACAGCTTGTAGACCATGATCTCCGTCGCGCCGCCCGGGCCGCCCTTCGTCACCGCGTGGATGACGCCGAACGCGTTGAAGAACGCGAAGACCATGTTGATGACCACGAGGTAGAACGTCACCGGCGAGATGAGCGGGAAGACGATCGAGAGATGCTTGCGGACGGGGCCGGCGCCGTCCACGCTCGCCGCTTCCATCACCGAGCCCGGGATCGACTGCAGCCCGGCGATGAAGAACGCGATGTTGTAGCCGAGGTGCGTCCACGACGTGGCGAGGACCACGAGGGCCATGGCGACCCAGCCCTTGAGCAGCCAGTTGAACTCGTAGCTCGTCACGAACGACAGGTAGTACGGCAGGACGCCATAGGCCGGATGGAAGATGAAGAGGAAGATGATGCCGGCCACCGCCGGCGCGATCCCGTACGGCCACAGCAGCATCGTGCGGTAGATCGCGAGCCCGCGGATCTTCTGGTTCGCGAGCGCCGCCACCACCAGCCCCCCCGCGACGCTGATGGCCGTGACGAGGCCGGCGAAGACGAACGAGTTGACCACGCTCGTGTAGTACTCGCCCGACACGAGCAGCGCCCGAAAGTTCTCGAGACCGACGAACACGTCACGTCCGCCGAAGGGCGGCGACTTGAAGACCGACAGGTACAGCGACTTCCACGCCGGCCAGAAGAAAAAGACGAGCGTGACGACGACCTGCGGCAGCACCAGCAGGTACGGCAGCACCCGGTTCGGGAAGACGGTGCGCTTCACGCCGCCCGCCTCACTTGTTGGTGGAGGCGAACTCCTTCAGGAGGGTGTTCGATTTCGCCACCGCGTCGTCGAGGCCCTGCTTCACGGCCTTCTTGCCGGCGAAGATGTTCTCCATCTCGCTCTCGATGGCGTCGCGGATCTGGACGAAGTTGCCGAGCCGGAGGCCCTGGCTGTTCGCGGTCGCGATGCGCTCGGGCTTGACCGGCGCCGCCTTCTTGCCCCCGAGCCCCCGCGGCGCGGTCGCCGGCAGGCCCGTGAGCTGCGCGAACGCCGTGTACTGCTTCGGATTGCGGACGAAATGGTAGCCCTGCTCCAGGTTCTTCACGGCGGTGTTCGAGAGCGCGAGGTAGCCCGTGTTGACGTGCCACCACATCTGCTGCTCGGGCTTGGAGAGGAACTCGAGGAACTTCGCCACGCCGCGATACTCCTTCTGCGGCTTGCCCTTCAGCACCCAGAGCGTGGCGCCGCCGATGATCGACGTCGACTTCTTGTAGGGGGCGCCCCAGTGCGGCAGCTCGCCGGTGCCCCAGTCGAACTTCACGCCACGGGTGAAGCCGCCGATGACGGCCGACGACTGGATGTACATCGCGCAATCGCCGTTGATGAACTTGGGATCCGCCGCCCCCTGGCGGCCGCCGTAGGAATAGATGTTGTCCTTCTGCCACGCGTTGAGCGCGCCGATGTGCTTCTGGCCGAACTCCCGGTTGACGAGCAGCTCCACGCCCTCCACGGCGCCGAAGCCGTTGTTCTTCGACGCGAAGGGCTGGTCGTGGGTGGCGTGCATGTTCTCGACCATCGTCCACGACGGCCAGCCGGTGGAAAACCCGCACTTGGCCCCGCCGGCGCCGATGATCTTCCTCGCATACGCCTCGACGTCCTGCCAGGTCTTCGGCGGCTTCTCGGGATCGAGCCCCGCCTTCTTGAACGCGTCCTTGTTGTAGTAGAGGATCGGCGTCGACGAGTTGAACGGCATGGAGTAGAGCTTGCCGTCCTTCGTGTAGTAGCCGACGACCGGCTTGATGAAGTCGTTCCAGTCGATCTTCACCCCGTTGTCGCGCATCAGCTCCCACACCGGGTAGACGGCGCCCGACAGCATCATCGTCTGCGTGCCGACCTCGAAAACCTGCACGATGTGCGGCGGGTTCTTCTGGCGATAGGCGGCGATGGCGGCCGTGAGCGCTTCCGGATACGTGCCTTTGTTGAGCGGCTTCACCTCGTACTCGGCCTGGCTCTCGTTGAACTGCTTGGCGAGGGTCACGACGGCCTCGCCGAGCTGCCCGGTCATGGCGTGCCACCAGTGGATCTCGATCTTTCCCTGCGCGTGCGCGGGAGCGCTCGCCAGCACGAGCGTGAGCGCGAAGACCACTGCGACGCAGGCACGGATGAGGCACGCCATGGAGACCCTCCTCAGAACACATTTGACGGCCACAGGCCGTCAAGGTCAGGGACGTTATAGCACAGCGGCTAGTGACGATTCGGTGACGCGAGGACGAGCGCCGCGTGGTGGCCGAGGTTCTGCGCGAACCCGAGATCCTCGTCGCGGAACGTTCGATCGGCGGCCGCCACGAACGCCATCGCCCCGAGCGTGCGGCCCGCCGCCGTCAGCGGCACGACGATCAGACGGGGCGTCATGTTCGCGGAGCCGCTCTCCACGACGCGGGCGACGGCCGCCCATTCGTCCTCGCCCCGCTCGGCGCCGCTCGGCCGCGTCGCGGCCAGGGGAGCCAGCGTGCCGCGCTCGTCGCGCGCGTGGACGGCGCTGGCGCCGGCGAAGCGCGGCACCGCGAGGTTCGTGATGCGCTGCACGGCGGTGGCGACATCACGGGCGCGCGCGACGACGCCGGCGGCCTCCGCGAGCGCGGTGTACCGCCACTCGACGGACTCCGAGCGCGCGCGGCCGATCTTCTCGCGGATGAGCAGGTCGGCGTGATGCGCCTCCGCGCGCTGGCGCGCCCCGTTGAGAGCACTGATGAGCGCGGCGACCGCCACGAAGAGGCTCAGGCGGATCTGGTCGTCCGAGGCCAGTCCGAAGGTGCGGAGCGACGGCGTGAAGAAGAACGCGATCGACGACGCGGACAGGAACGTGGCCACGAGTCCGGGCCCGAGCCCGCCCCACCAGGCGCTCACCATCACGGCGCCGAAAAAGAGCGTCGCGTTGCGCCGCTCCTCCTCTTCCGGGAGCATGGTGGTCAACACGACGGCACCGGCGACCAACACGATCGCGATGAAGAACCGCCCGGGCCACGACTGCAGGAGCGCGAAGAGCGTCACGCGCCGCGGAACCTGTGCGAGCGCGCCACGTGCGCACCGTAGGCGTCGAGCTCGGCGGCGAGGCGGCGACCGCTCCAGCCGTGAAGGCGCGCCATCCGTCGGGCGATCGGCTCCGCGCAGTCGAGGCCCTGGCACAGGCTGGTGCCGATACCCGTGCGTCGCAGGAGAAAGTCCTGGAGCGAGACGGTCATCTCTTCCTGCACCGCGTGATGGAGCTGCGCGACGATCTCGGGATTGCTCGGGCACAGACGCGCCGCGCCGTTGGGCACCTTGCCCGCCAGCTCGACGAGATGACGATAGCCGCGGCCGTACGTGCTCACGAGACGCTCCAGCGTGTCGAGCGGCAGACCGGACGCTTCGACGTCAGCCGAGACGTCGAGCCATGTGCGCGCTTCGACCAGACCCGCTTTCTCGTCGGCGCCGTCGAGCGTGACGAAGGCCGTGCGGCTCGGAACGCGACGGCCGAGTGTCCGCACCACGGCGTTGCCGACCTCCTCCGCGAGGCTGCGAAAGCACGTGAGCTTCGTGCCCGTCACCGAGAGGAAGCGTCCGTTCATCTCGGGGACGACCTTGTGGGCGCGCGAGACGTCGGAGGCGCGACGGCCTTCCTCGAAGCTGAGCGGCCGCACGCCCGCGTACGTGTAGGCCACTTCGGAGGCGGCGACGCGCGGGTCCGGCAGCACCTGCCGCACTTCGCCGAGCAGGTACGAGACTTCCTCCGCCGTGGCGTGGAGCCGGTCGAGGTCGCCGTCGAAGTCCGTGTCCGTCGTGCCGACCAGCGAGAACTCGCGCCACGGAATGATGAAGACCATGCGGGCGTCGCCCGTCGAGTGATAGATGGCGTGGTCGGTGAGGCGCGGGAGCAGGCAGTGGATCCCCTTCGTCGTGCGCACGATGTGACGGCCGCGCTCGGCGATGCCCGCGCGCTCCCGGACGCCGTCGACCCACGGCCCCGTCGCGTTGACGACCACGCGCGCGCTCAGCGTCGCCACGCGGTCGTCGAGGAGGTCGCGCACGCGCACGCCGGCCACGGCGCCGCCCGCGTCGCGGACGACTTCCTCCACCTCGGCGTAGTTGAACGCGCGGGCGCCGTGGCGCGTGGCGGACAGAATGTTCTCCAGGCAGAGGCGCTCGGGAAACACGAGGAGATCGTCGAAGTAGTAGCCCGCCCCTTTCATGTCGTGCGCGCGCAGCCCGGGCTCGAGGCTCAGCGCGTCGATCGACGAGAGCACGCGGTAGCGCTCGCGATCGCGTCCCGGCGTGAGCCAGTCGTACAGCTTCATGCCGATGCGCACCTCGACGAGGCGGCGCGACGACGCGCGATAGATCGGCACGAGGAACGGCAACGGCCGCACGAGCTGAGGGGCGAGCGCGCGCAGCCGCTCGCGCTCCCGCAGCGACTCGCGCACGAGACCGAAGTCGAACAGCTCGAGGTAGCGCAGGCCGCCGTGGATCAGCTTGGACGAGCGGGACGTGGTGCCCCACGCGAAGTCGGATTTCTCGACGAGCGCGACGGAAACACCGCGCAGCGCGAGATCGCGCGCGACGCCCGCGCCCGCCATCCCGCCGCCGATGACGACGACGTCGTAGCTGCTGTCGTCGAGGCCGCGCACGCTCATGCCGTCAGCAATTCTCGAATCGAGGGTAGCACGAGGTCCGGCGCCACCTCGGCGATGCGCGGATCATCCGCCGCGGT
Source organism: Methylomirabilia bacterium (assembly GCA_041476345.1). Taxonomy (GTDB): domain Bacteria; phylum Methylomirabilota; class Methylomirabilia; order Rokubacteriales; family CSP1-6; genus VGLJ01. Next base: position 1,067 of record JBGOTH010000010.1, on the reverse strand, counting down.
GATTCCGGTCAGCACGAGCACGGTGGTGAGCCCGAGCCGCTTGCCCATCACGATGTCGGTCTCGATGCGATCGCCGACCATCACGGTCTCGCCCGCCGTCACGCCGAGCCCGGCGAGCGCGACCTCGAGCATGATCGGCGACGGCTTGCCGACGATCGCCTCGACGCGGCGGTCCGTCACCGCTTCGACCGCCGCGATCATCCCCGCGCAGTCGGGGATCTCCCCATGCTCGGTGGGGCACGTGCGATCCGGGTTGGTGGCGATCAGCCGCGCGTTCGAGCGGCGCACGGCCTGGAGGGCGGTGTCGAGCTTGCCGTAGTCGAAGGTGCGGTCGAACGCGATCACCACCCACCGGACGTGATAGTCGTGCCGGACCTCGAAGCCATGTGCCGTGAGCTCCGCGATCAACGGCGGCTCCCCGATGACGAACACGGGCGCGCCGGGATCGAGCGTGGCGAGGTGCCGCGCGAGCACGAGCGAGGAGTTGACGACCTCGTCGTCGGCCGTGGGAATGCCCAGCCTGGTTAGCTTGCGAGCGTAGTCCGCCCGCGTCTCGAGCGGTTTGTTGGAGAGAAAGGCGACGCGGCGTCCCGCCGCCCGCAGCGTCGCGATCGTCGTGTCCGCGCCGGGAATCAGCGCGTCGCCGCGATACACCGTACCGTCGAGGTCGAACAACCAGCCGCGTTGCGGAAGCCGGATGCCCGGCGCCACCACTACCTTAGTAAGGGAGCCACCGCGCTCTGCGCGAGCTCCGCGAACGGCGCCGGCATCACGCCGAGCAGCACGATGCCGGTCACCGCCACCGCCAGCGCCACGCCGCCCGCGAACGACGGCGCCCACGACGCGACCGCTCCCTCGGGCTCGCGCATGTACATGAAGACGATCACGCGCAGGTAGTAGTAGGCGGCGACGGCCGAGTTGAGCACGGCGATGACGGCAAGCCAGACGTACCCGCCCTGGACGGCGGCGCCGAAGAGGTAGACCTTGCCGACGAAGCCGGCGAGAGGCGGGATCCCGACGAGCGAGAGCAGGAAGAGCGTGAGCGTCCCCGCCAGCAGCGGATGGCG
>JBGOTH010000009.1:0-17741 GCA_041476345.1 Methylomirabilia bacterium | reverse complement strand
GTCGCGGGACGCCCGCATCGCGTACGTGCGGGCGAGATGATCCTCATGCCCGGGCATCAGCCGCACGCCCTGAAGGCCGTCTCCCGGTTCAAGATGCTGCTGACGATGATCCGCTCGTGACGACATCGGCGTAAGGAAGGCAGCCGCCTTCAGTGGCCAATCAAGTGAGCCGCCGGGACATGGAGCGATGGCTCCGCGAGCACGGGTTCACGCTCGCTCTCGGGAAAAGGACAGGACATATTTTCTACGTGCGGGAAGGCGTCAAGGTGACGTTGCCTGGTCACGGCCCCCAGGACCTGACGAAGAAACACGTCGCGCTCATCTTGCGCCAACTGGAAGCGGCCGGATTCGACAAGGAGCAGATCCGGCTGGACCTGGACGCGTGAGCGGCGAAGAGCGCGGCTAGAGTCGCGACACGACGATGAAGACCGCGACACCGAACAGGAAGAACGCGACGCCGGACTTCGCTTCCCTTACGGCGTGACCGGCACCCAGGGCATCGGGCAACTCGCCACGCTCGGGTAGTACGCGCCATATGTCGGGCAATACCAGTAGGTCGGCGGAGGCGCGTACGCGTACGCAGGGCTGGAGTACGGATACGCGGCACCCCAGCCGAAGCCGATAGAGGTACCGCCTCGCCCGTGTTCGAAGCCGCGGTGATCCTCAAACACGCGATGCTCGCCGCCGCCTCGATGTTCGAGGACGGCTCGAGCATGGCCGTCGTGGTTTTCGCGCGCCTGGCTCGGGACCGACGCGGCGAGAACCAGCGCCCCTGTGACCAGCATGATCGATACGAGCTTTTTCATGACCCGCTCCTTCTCTACTTATTGGACGGGCCAACGTTAGAAGCCATTTACTCGCGACGCTGCTGGAGACTGCAGCAACGTCGCTGACGTCGAGGAAATAGTGGTGCGTCGAGCCGCGTCTGACATGCGTGACTCGACAGAGGGCACGACTGCTCCCGTGCAGCAAGGAAGGTAAAGAATGGGACCGAACCGTATGCTTCGACGCGTGATTGCTAGTTTGATCCTGGCCGGCGGCGTGGCGATTGGTGTCGCGGGATGCATCATGGTGCCGGTGCCCTTCCCCGTCTCTGGTGGGGACTACCATGGGTACGGATACCGGCAAGAACATCGACGTTAGTCCACGGCGGCGATCTCGCCCGGCGCAATCCTGTCGTGAGGGGGCGTGCTCTAGAAGCGGCGGCGAGTACCGAGCGCGCGCTTGCGCAGACGAAGCGACTTCGGCGTGACCTCGAGCAATTCGTCGTCGCGGATCCACTCGAGGCACTGCTCGAGGTTCATGCTGCGTGGGGGCGTGAGCCGGATGCTTTCGTCGGCCGACGACGCGCGCATGTTCGTCAGCTTCTTCTCTTTGGTGATGTTCACGTCGAGGTCGTTGTCGCGCGAGTTCTCGCCGATCACCTGTCCCTCGTAGACCTGGTCGCCGGGGCCGAGGAACATCACGCCGCGCGCCTGGAGGTTGTCGATCGCGTAGCCGGTGGTGCGGCCCGTGCGGTCCGCCACCAGCGCGCCGTTCTGGCGGTGCGGTATATCGCCCTGCCACGCGTCGTAGCCGTCGAACAGGTGGTTCAGCAGCCCCGTGCCGCGGGTGTCGGTCAGGAATTCCGTTCGATATCCGATCAGCCCGCGGCTGGGAATTCTGTATTCCAGTCTGACGCGCCCGGTGCCGTGGTTGACCATCTTCGTCATCGCGCCCTTGCGCGGGCCGATCTTCTGCGTGACGGCGCCGATGAATTCCTCGGGAACGTCGATCACGAGGTGCTCCATCGGCTCGAGGGTCTTGCCGTCTTCCTGGTGCGTGATGATCTCGGGCTTGCCGACCTCGACCTCGAAGCCTTCGCGCCGCATGATCTCGATGAGAATGGCGAGCTGCAATTCGCCGCGGCCCGAGACGCGGAGCGTATCCGGGGAGTCCGTCTCCTCGATGCGGATGCCGGGGTTGAGCTTCTTCTCCTTCATGAGCCGCTCGCGCAACTGTGGCGAGGTGACGAACCGCCCCTCCTTACCCGCGAACGGCGACACGTTGGCGGAGAAGAGCATCGACACCGTCGGCTCGTCGATGCGGATGAGCGGGAGCGCGACGGGATTCTCGATGGGCGCCACCGTCTCGCCGATGTCGATCGTGTCGATGCCGGCGATGGCGACGATCTGGCCCGCGCTCGCTTCGGGGATCTCCACGCGCTTCAACCCCTCGTAGCCGTAGAGCATCGTGACCTTGGCTTGCTCGATCGAGCCGTCGCGATGGATCACCGAGATGCGGTCCGCCTGCTTCACGGTGCCGTTGACGATGCGCCCGATGACGAGCCGTCCGACGTAGTCGTCCCAGTCCATCATCGTCACGCGGAACTGCAGGCCCATGGCGGGATCGAAGCGGGGCGGCGGGACGGTTTTCAGGATCGTCTCGAAGAGCGCCTCGAGGGAGGTGGCCTCGACCTTGAGATCGGTCGTGGCGGTGCCCGTTCGCGCGTTCGTGTAGAGGACGGGAAACTCGAGCTGGTCTTCGGTGGCCTCGAGGTCGATGAAGAGGTCGTAGACCTCGTCCAGCACCTCGGCCGCCCGCGCGTCGCTCCGGTCGATCTTGTTGATGATGACGATCGGCGGCAGCCCGGCCTCCAGCGCCTTCTTCAGGACGAAGCGCGTCTGCGGCAGCGGCCCTTCCGCGGCATCCACGAGCAGCAGCACGCCGTCGACGAGCGTGAGCGTGCGCTCGACCTCGGAGCCGAAGTCGGCGTGGCCCGGCGTGTCGACGATGTTGATGTGGACGTCGCGATAGTTCACGGCCGTGTTCTTGGCCATGATCGTGATGCCCTTTTCACGCTCGAGGTCCATCGAGTCCATCATCCGCTCGGCGACGGCCTGGTTCTCGCGGAAGAGCCCGGACTGCCAGAGCATGGCGTCGACGAGGGTGGTCTTGCCGTGGTCGACGTGGGCGATGATGGCGATGTTTCGAATCGAATCGCGCTGCTGCATCTGTCCATCGTACCACGCGGGAACGATGGCGCCGTATCCGATCCGTGATATTGACGCGACGGAGCGCGACTTCGTACACTCGCGGCGTGGGTCATTTCAACGTCCGTGCGAGCCTCACCGGACCGACGGGCCTCAGTGAGTCGATCGACCTCCTGGTCGGCACCGGTGCGACGTTCATCGTCCTGCCGCGCGACGTCGCGATGCGCCTCGACCTTCAACCGAGACGCGTGTGCCGCGTGGAGGTCGCGGGCGGGCGCCAGGAGGAATGGCCGATGGCGGACGTCCGGATCGTCATCGCCGGAATTGGCGCGCCGACGCCGTGTCTCATCTCGGATGCCGGCGTTCCCTTGCTCGGCGCGGTCGCACTCGCGAGCCTGCTCCTGGTCGTCGATCCGGTCGGCAAGCGGCTGATTCCAACGAACGCGCTCGCCATGTCGACGTCGCGCGACACCGTGCGTAGTCTCGCCGTCGTATACTGACGCCCACTCTGCTCCCCGCTGGAGGTTCCCGCATGCGCCGAATCGCTTGCGCCGTTCTGCTCGCCGTCCTGGTCCCGCTCTCTTTCGCGGTGGCGCAACCGGCCAAGGCCCCGACCGCGGCCGCCAAGGCCCAGGTCGCCGTCATCACGATGGAGAGTGGTGGACTGGTCACGCTCGAGTTCTGGCCGGACGTCGCGCCGAACCACGTCAAGAACTTCCTCGAGCTCGCGGGCAAGGGCTTCTACGACGAGCAGCGCGTGCATCGCGTGGAGCCGAAGTTCGTCGTGCAGTTCGGCGATCCGCTGTCGAAGGTGCTGCCCGTGGACGATGCGCGCATCGGCGGCGGTGGCTCCGGCAAGACGCTCCAGGCGGAGTTCAACAAGAAGCCATTCGACCGCGGCGTCCTCGGGATGGCGCGCACGGACGACCCCAATTCGGCGTCGAGCCAGGTCTACCTCATGCTCGGCGACTCGCACTTCCTGAACGGCCAGTACACGGCGTTCGGCAAGGTGACGAAGGGAATGGACGTCGTCGACAAGATCAAGGTCGGGGATCGCATCAAATCCATCAAGGTGATGACGCCATGACGCGGACAGCCCGGATCACGCTCGAGAACGGCAACGCGATCGACCTCGCGTTCCATCCCGCGGACGCGCCGAAGACCGTCGAGAACTTCGTCACCCTCGCGAAGAAGGGTTTCTACAACGGGCTCACGTTCCATCGCGTCGTCCAGGATTTCGTCGTGCAGGGCGGCTGCCCGAAGGGCGACGGCACCGGAGATCCCGGCTACAAGATCCCCGCCGAGTTCAACGAGCAGAAGCACCTGCGCGGCTCCGTCGCCATGGCACGGAGCCAGCACCCGGACTCCGCGGGCTGCCAGTTCTACATCTGCTACGGGCCGACACCGCACCTCGACCGCAACTACACCGTCTTTGGTCAGGTTACGAGCGGCATGGAGCACGTGGACCGGATCAAGCAGGGCGACCGCATGAAGACGGTCGAGATCATCGAGGCCTGAGCCGATGGCCTGGTCGCTCCTGATTCGCGGCGGGTCGGTGATCGACGGGACGGGCGCCGGCGCTCGTCCGGCGGACGTGGCCATCGAGGGCGATCGCATCGTCGCCATCGCGCCGGGGCTGCGCGGCGAAGCGGCGCGCACCATAGAGGCGACAGGCCACGTTGTGTCGCCCGGCTTCATCGACGCGCACTCGCACTCGGATCTCTTCTACTTCGCGTGTCCCTCGGCGGAGTCGAAGATCCGCCAGGGCGTCACCACTGAAGTCGTCGGGATGTGCGGGTTCTCGCAAGGCCCGCTGCGGCCCGGACAGGGAGACGTGGTGCGCGGGTGGGCCGGCGGCATCGTCGGCTCGGACATCTACCTGGATCTCCGGTGGGAGACCTTCGCGCAGTATCTCGGCGCGCTGGCGTCGATGCGTCCCGCCGTGAACGTGGCCCACCTCGTCGGCCACGGCGCGCTGCGGATCGCGGCGATGGGCTTCGAGAATCGGCCGGCGGGCGCGGCGGACGTCAAGACCATGGAGCGCCTGCTCGGTGAGGCGATGGACGCCGGCGCGTTCGGGTTCTCGACGGGCCTCGTCTACGCGCCGAGCGCCTATTCGGAGACCGCCGAGCTGATCGCGCTCGCGACATCGATGCGGGCGCGTGGCGGCCTCTACTTCTCGCACATCCGCGGCGAGTCCTCGATGCTGCTCGACTCGATCGCGGAGGCGCTCCGGATCGGCGAGGAGGGCGGCGTCGGGGTGCAGGTCTCGCACGTGAAAGCGTCGGGGAAGGAAAACTGGCCGCTGATCGACGCGGCGCTCCGCATGCTGGAAGACGGGCGCGCGCGCGGGGTCGACGTGATGGGCGACGTCTATCCGTACAACGCCGGCAGCACCAAGCTCGACAACCTCATGCCGTCGTGGGCGCAGGACGGCGGCATCGACAAGTTGATCGAGCGGCTGCGCGACCGCGCCACGCGCCGCAAGCTCGCGGAGGAGTGCCTCGTCGACGGCGAGCGATGGCGCACGGGCGGCTCGGGCGAGGTCGGCTTCGACCAGGTCTTCATCGCGTCGTGCAAGCGCCGCGAGATCGAAGGGCTGAGCCTCGCGCAGATCGCGCGACAGTCCGGGATGGCGCCCGTGGACACGCTCATGAGCCTCCTGGTCGAGCAGAAGTGCACGGTCGGGATGGTGAGCTTCACGCAGAGCATCGAGAACGTCTCGAAGGTGCTCGCGCATCCCATGCTGATGATCGGCTCCGACTCGATCCCGCTCTTCGAGGGCGACCTCGACAAGCCCGGCAAGCCGCACCCGCGCACGTACGGCACCTTTCCGCGCATCCTCGGTGAGTACGCGCGCGAGCGATCACTGATGTCGATCGAGACCGCGGTGCACAAGATGACGGGGATGGCGGCACAGCGCCTGCGCCTCCCGGATCGCGGCGTTCTGCGGGAAGGCTTCGCGGCGGACGTCACGGTGTTCGATCCGGCCACCGTGAAGGACGAGTCGACCTACGCTGATCCGCACCGCTATCCCACGGGCATCCCGTACGTCATCGTCAACGGTGCCGTCGCCGTCGACGCGGGGCGGATGTCGGACGCGCGCGCCGGCCGAATTCTCAGGCCCCCGAGGTAAGAACATGCCGACCGTCAGGCTCAGGAAGGCGTCGGAGTATCCGGAGTCCACGCAGAAGCTCTTCGAGCTCGCGAAGGGCTGGTTCAACTACGAGTTCCCCGAGCCCGCGGCGATGAGCCGCGTGATGGCGTGGGACCCGGAGTTCGGCGGCCCGCACGGCCGCGCGATGAAGCGCGCGATGGCGCCGGGCGAGTTCACGCGCGCTGAAAAGGAGATGGTGGCCGCCGTGGTCAGCGGCGTCAACGCCTGCGAGTACTGAGTCAAGGCACACACTGCAGCCGGGAAGCTGCAGGGGATGGCGGGCGACGCGCTCTGGTACGAGGCGGCGATGGTGGTCGGGATCACCAACGCGCTCAACGTCGTCGCGGACGGCCTCGTCGCCGCGCGCGAGCTCGGCGCGCCGATCCCCGATCCCGACGAAGCGAAGGCGCCCGCCGCGGCCGCCGCGACCTTCGCCGATATCAGACGCTTCTACGCGCGCGAGGACGTGCCTGTCGCGTTCCGTCTGCTCGCGACCGATCCGGGCTATCTGGGGGATGTGTGGGACGCGACGCGGCGGGCGTTCTCGGACAATCACCTCGCGCGCCGGCTCAAGGAAGCGCTTGCCTTCGCGGTCTCGCTCACCACGCGGTCGGCGTTCGGCACCGCGTTCCACGTCGGCGAGATGCGGCGCCTCGGCGTCGGCGATCGCGGCGTGATGGAAGTCCTCGGCGTCACCCAGATGTTCTCGAGCTACACGAAGATCGCCGACACGCTCCAGCTCGAGCCGGACATGGGTGACATCGCTCCGGTCGATCACTCTCCTCCGCCGGCGTAAACGCGTCTGCCAACGCTTTTCGCAGCCTTGAATATGCTCGTCAGAGCATATATAGTTCACGACCATGACTTTCATCTTGCGCGCGGGCGCTCTGATCCTCTTGCTCGCGAGCTTCTTCTTTCCGCTCGGCGGGTTCGCGCAGCCGGCGGGCTCGCGCACTCTCATTCTTTCGACGACAACCAGCACGCAGGACTCGGGGCTGCTCGACGTCCTCGTCCCGATGTTCGAGCGCAAGACCGGCTACACGGTGAAGACGATCTCCGTGGGGACCGGCCAGGCGCTCGCGCTCGCCGCGCGCGGCGAAGCCGACGTCACGCTCGCGCACGCGCCCGCCCTCGAGAGGAAATACGTGGACGAGGGCAAGATGCACGACCGGCGGCTCGTCATGTACAACGACTTCCTCATCATCGGCCCCGAGAGCGACCCCGCCGGCATCAAGGACGAGAAGAGCGCGGCCGCGGCGATGAAGAAGATCGCGGACAAGGGCGCGCGCTTCGTCTCCCGCGGTGACAGGTCGGGCACCCACATCCTCGAGCAAGGGCTCTGGAAGCAGGCCAACGTCACGCCCCGCACGCCCTGGTACATCGAGTCGGGGCAGGGCATGGGCGCCACGCTCGGCATCGCCGACGATCGCCAAGCCTACACGCTGACCGATCGTGCCACGTATCTCGCGTTTGCGAAGCGCGTGATGCTGAAGACGATGGTCGAGGGCGACCGGCCGCTTCTCAACATCTACTCGGTGATGCAGGTCGACCCGGCGAACGGTCCCCGCGTGAACGTCGCGGGTGGCAAGGCGTTCGCGGACTTCGTGCTGACGTCCGAGACGCAAGCGGTCATCAAGATGTTCGGCGTGGAGAAATACGGGCAGCCGCTCTTCGTGCCGATCGCCGGCAAGACGGACGAGGACTTCCGGTAGGGTGGACGTCCTGGTCGACGGTGTTCGCGAGGCGCTCCGGCTCCTCGTCGTCGGCGACTCGGAGGTGTGGGCGATCCTCCGCCTCTCGCTGCTGGTGTCCGTCTCCGGCACCGCCGCCGCGCTGTTGCTGGGCGTGCCGGCCGGCGTCGTGCTCGCGCTCACGCGGTTCCCCGGACGGCAGTTGCTCGTCAGCGCCGTGAATACGGGCATGGGCCTGCCGCCGGTCGTCGTCGGCCTCTTCGTCACGATTCTGCTCTGGCGGAGCGGACCGCTCGGCGGCTGGGAGATCCTGTACACGCCGGCCGCCATCATCGTCGCGCAAGCCGTGATCGCGGCGCCCATCGTGACGGGCGTCACCATCGCCGCCGTGCAATCCGTTCCCGCGGCGTTTCGGTTGCAGCTTCAGGCACTCGGCGCCTCGCGCATGCAGATGACGTGGGTCGTGCTGCAGGAGGCACGTCTCAGCATGCTCGCGGCGATCATGGCCGGCTTCGGCGGCGTGATCTCCGAGATCGGCGCCTCGCTGATGGTCGGCGGCAACATCAAAGGGCAGACGCGCACGCTCACCACCGCGATGGTGCTGGAGACCGGCAAGGGGAACTTCGACGTCGCGATTGCGCTCGCCGTGCTGCTCCTCGTCCTCATCTTCCTCGTGAACTGGGCGCTCACCTATCTCCAGCAGCGGACGCTGTGAGGTATACGCTGGAATGGTGAGAGTGACTCTCGCGCTCACGCTCGTGCTCCTGTTCGTCCGGCCGGTATCCGCCCAGGAGCTGACGCTCTCCGTCGCGATCAGCATGAAGGAGGCCGTGGAAGAGATCAGCGGGCTCTTTACGAAGGCGCATCCCGGGCTCACGATTCGCCACAACTTCGGCGCCTCCGGCGACCTCCAGAAGCAGATCGAGGCCGGCGCGCCCGTGGATGTCTTCGTGTCCGCGGCGGCGCGCCAGATGGACGAGCTCGAGGCGAAGCGTTTCGTCGTCACGGCGAGCCGTCGAGTTTTTGCGCGCAATGTACTCATCGCCGTCGCGCCGGCGGATTCCCGCCTCGATCTGTCGCGTCCCGCTGCGCTCGTCGATCCGAAGGTCACACGCATCGCCATCGGCAATCCGAAGACAGTGCCTGTGGGGCAGTACGCGGAAGAGAGCCTGCGGGCGCTCGGGCTCTGGGAGCGTGTGCATCCCAAGCTCGTCTTCGCGGAGAACGTCCGCCAGGTGCTCGACTACGTGAGCCGCGGCGAGGTCGACGCGGGCTTCGTGTACGCGACCGACGCCGCCACGCGTGCCGGGCGCGTGAAGGAAGTCTTCCGGCCCTCCGAGGACACGTATCGTCCCGTGGTGTACCCGGCCGCGGTGGTCGCGGGATCGCGCGAGCCCGCGCTCGCCGCCGCGTTCCTCGACGTCCTCGTAAGCCGCGACGGACAGGCCGTGCTCCGGCGTCGCGGCTTTCAGCCGCCGCCCGCCGGCGCGCGATAGCGACGTCTCCCCTATATAGTTGTGACGGGAAATGAGCGCCGAGAGCTGGAGCGCGCTGCTGCTGTCCATTCGCGTCGCGGTGCTCGCCACCGCGCTCAACGCCGCGGTCGGCGTCCCGCTGGCCTACGTGCTGGCCCGTCGCCGGTTTCCCGGCAAGACGCTCGTCGACCTGCTCGTCACGCTTCCGCTCGTGCTGCCGCCGACGGTGACCGGCTTCTATCTCATCGTCCTCCTCGGCCGCCGAGGGTGGCTCGGCGCGCCGCTCTACGCCGCGACGGGTTGGACGATCGCGTTCACGTGGTGGGCGGCCGTGATCGCGGCGACGGTCATGGCGCTGCCGCTGCTCGTCCGCACCGCGCGCGCGGCCATCGAATCGGTCGACCGCGATCTCGAGCGCGCGGCGCACACTCTCGGGCGATCGGAGTGGCGGACGGCGCTGGAAGTCACGCTGCCGCTCGCGCGCAACGGCATCCTGGCCGGCCTCGTGCTCGCGTTCGCGCGCGCCCTCGGCGAGTTCGGCGCGACGCTGATGCTCGCCGGCAACATCCCGGGGCGTACCACGACGGTGCCGCTCGCCATCTACACGGCGGTGCAGACGGGCGAGAGCGGCGAGGTGCTGGGGCTGGTGGCGCTCCTCACCGCGTTGTCGGGCATCGTGCTCGTCGTCGCGGGACGATTGGGGGCGCGCGCATCGTGAGCGCGCCGCGTCTCGACGTCAGTCTCGTCAAACGCCTGCCGGGGTTCACGCTCGACGTGAGTTGGACGGCCGGTGACGGCGTCGCCGTGTTGTTCGGGCCGTCCGGCGCGGGCAAGTCGTTGACGCTGGCGTGTCTCGCCGGCCTGGTACGTCCGGACTCGGGACGCGTGATCGTGGACGGGCGCGTGCTGTTCGACGCGGCGGCGCGGGTGGACGTGCCGCCGCAGCGGCGCCGCGTCGGGTACGTGTTCCAGGGCTACGCGCTGTTCCCGCATCTCTCCGTCGAGGAGAACGTGGGATTCGGGCTCCGCGATCGTCCGCGCGAAGAGCGCGCGAGGCGCGTGACCGAAGTGCTGGAGCGGCTCAGCCTCAGCGATCTGGCGACGCGCTCACCGTCCGCGCTGTCCGGCGGTCAGCGCCAGCGCGTGGCGCTCGGACGAGCGCTCGCCATCGACCCCGCGCTGCTCCTGCTCGACGAGCCGCTCTCCGCCCTCGACCTGCCGCTGCGCCGCGCGCTGCGCGACGAGCTGCGCGCGACGCTGGCCGAGCTGCGCACGGCCGCGGTCGTCGTCACGCACGACTTCGCCGAGGCGTACCGTCTCGGAGATCGCATCATCGTGTACGAGGGCGGTCACGTCGTGCAGGCGGCCCCGCGCGCCGAGCTCCTGTGGCAGCCGGCGTCCGAGACCGTCGCGCGCATCATGAGCATCCCCAACGTGCTGCGCGGGACCGTCGTCAAGGCCGCGCCCGATCGCATCCAGCTCCGCTGGCGCGGTCAGATCCTCGAAGCGGTGAACGTGCCCGCGCGCGCGTATCTCCCGGCCGCCGACATGCCGCTCGCGTTCTTCATCCGCCCGGAGTACGTGCGGCTCATCCGGAAGGACCGCGGCCCCGCCGATCCCGTCCACCACATGAACGTGATGCGGGGTACGGTGGTGGAGGAGGCGGACTTCGGGACGACGTGGACGCTGCGCATTCGCCTCGACGAGCCGGGGCCGCCCGCGCAGGGCGCGTTCGACCTCGAGGTGGAGGTGCCGCACCTCGTCTACGAGATCCTCGAGATCGATCGCGATCGTCACTGGGAGTTCTCGATCCACCGCGGCTCGATCCACGTATTGCCCTGATCACGAAGGGGGGTCCGTCATGATCGACAAGACGAAGCTCACGCCGACACAGTACGACGTCACGCAACGCAGCGCCACCGAGCCGCCGTTCCGGAACGAATTCTGGGACCATCACGAGCCGGGCATCTACGTCGACGTCGTGTCCGGCGAGGCGCTGTTCTCCTCGCTGGACAAGTTCGATTCCGACTGCGGCTGGCCGAGCTTCGTGCGCCCGCTCGAGAGCGCGAACGTGACGGAGCAGGCCGACGACTCGCACGGCATGCGCCGCGTCGAGGTTCGTTCGGCGAACGCCGACTCGCATCTGGGCCACCTGTTCGACGACGGGCCGCGCCCCACCGGACTGCGCTACTGCATCAACTCCGCCTCGCTCCGGTTCATTCCGGCGGCGGAGCTCGAAGCGGCGGGCTACGGACACTACGCGCCCCTATTTGCCGCCAAGGGACGCTGACGATCCACGACGCGGTGCTTTCGCTCGCCGGCGTCCGCGTACGGTACGGCGATGCCGACGCGCTCGACGTGCCCGCGCTGGACGTGCGGCGCGGCGAAGTGCTGGCGATCATCGGGCCCAACGGCAGCGGAAAGTCCACGCTGCTCCGCGTGCTCGGTTTGCTCGAAGCGCCCACGGAAGGCGCCGTGAGCTTCGACGGCCGCGCCGTCTCCGCGAAGGATTCGTTACCCGAGCGGCGGCGCATGGCGACGGTGTTCCAGCAATCCTTGCTCGCGCTCGGAACGGTCGCCGCGAATGCGGCCATGGGGCTTCGCTTCCGTGGAATCCGTGAAGCGGAGATCGACGCCCGCGTGAGTCGTTGGCTCTCGCGCTTCGGGATCGAGACGCTGCGCGACCGGAGGGCGCGCAGCCTGTCCGGTGGCGAGGCGCAGCGCGTGGCGCTGGTGCGGGCACTCGTGCTCGATCCTCACGTGCTGCTGCTCGACGAGCCCTTCGCCGCGCTGGATCCGACCACCCGCGCCGCGCTCATCCCCGAGCTCGGGGCGATCCTGCGCGCCGATCGCGTGACCACCGTGCTCGTCACGCACGACCGCGCGGAGGCACAGGCGCTCGCGGATCGCGTCGCGGTGATGCTGTCCGGGCGGATTCATCAGCTCGACGAGACGTCACGCGTGTTCTGGGCGCCGGCATCCGAGGACGTGGCGCGCTTCGTCGGCGTCGAGACGATCGTCGAGGGCCGCGTGGAGTCGGTCGACGCCGGCGTCGCGGTCGTCGCGGTGGCCGGGCGTCGCGTCGAGGTGGGCGCCGCCGCCGGCGCGGGTGACCGCGTGCGCGTCGCCATCCGCCCGGAGGACGTCACGCTGCTGGCCGCCGGCGAAGCGCTCCCGGCCAGCAGCATGCGCAACCATCTCGACGGCATGGTCACCGCCGTCATCGCCTCCACGCCCTACGTCCGGGTGGTGGTCGACTGCGGCTTTCCCCTCGTCGCCGCGCTGACGCCACGCTCCGTGAGCGAGCTCGCCCTGGCGCCCGGAATCCGCGTGACCGCGGTGTTCAAGGCCAGCGCGGTCCACCTCATCCCGATTCCTTGACACCCTCCGAGCGCGGGTCTATAAGAAACGTGCCCGCAACCAGAAGTAGGAGGGACGGGGGGAGTATCGGGAGATCCGCCGAAAGCCAGCGACCGAACGGTTCGCTGGCTTGTTTATTTTCCGGCAACGATCGCGGAGCGAGCGGACTGTCGTGAGTCGAGCGGGCGGGCGAAGCCCGGGAGCCCGCGACTCCAATGACGCCCGCGAGTCCAAAGGAGGCCCGCATGGATCGTGAGACGCTGATCGAACGACTCTCAGCCGAGAACGAGGAATTCCGCCGTCTCCAGCGTGAGCATCAGGAGCACGATCTCGAGCTGGATCAGCTCAAGGGAATCCTCCCGCTCTCGGCGAGCCAGCAATGGCGAATCGGCGAGCTCAAGAAGTTGAAGCTGATGGCGAAGGACCGGATGGAGACGATCATCCGGCACTCCGCCGTAACCGCCTGACGGCCGGGCGCACTTGGCACGACGGCCGCGGGTGACGACGGGGTACCGCGGCCTTTCCCACCTGAGCCCCGACGGCGACGCCCGCATGGTGGACGTCTCCGCGAAAGCGGAAACGGTCCGTGAGGCGGTGGCGCGTGGAGTGCTCCGGATGACGCCGGCGACGCTGCGTGTCATCCGCGCGGGCAACGCGCCCAAAGGCGATGTCCTCGGCGTCGCGAGGACGGCCGGCATCCTCGCCGCGAAACGGACCTCGGATCTCATCCCGCTCTGCCATCCGCTCCGGATCACCGGCGTCGACGTCGAGTTCAGCGACGATCTGCGTCGCGGCGAGCTGACCGTGCGCGCGCGCGTGCGGACGGTCGACAAGACAGGGGTCGAGATGGAAGCGCTCACCGCGGTGAGCGTCGCGGCGCTGACCGTCTACGACATGATCAAGGCGGTGGAGAAGGGCGTGACGATCGAGAAGATCGAGCTGGTGACAAAGACTGGTGGGAAGTCGGGCACGTGGCAAAGACCGCGCTGATTCATTCCGAAGACTGGCGGCGCTTCGACTACGGATCGCAGCATCCGTTGCGCATGGAGCGGCTCGGCCTCACGTGGCGGCTGATGGAAGCGTACGGCCTCACGACGCTGGCCGGCGCCACGCTGCATCGGCCGGAACCGGCGCCGGAAGCCGCGGTCGCGCGCTACCACCGACCCGAGTACATCGAGATGCTGAAGGCGTGCAACGAGGGGATCCACCCGCGGGCCGCGGGGTTCTTCGGTCTCGGGCCCGGCGACAATCCGGTCTTTCCCGGTGTGTGGGATTGCGCGCGCCTCGTGGCGGGAGGCTCGCTGCTCGCCGCCGACCTGATCGCGAAGGGCGACGTCGATCGCGTCTTCCACTTCGCGGGCGGGCTGCACCACGCGGTGGACCAGCGCGCCTCCGGCTTCTGCTATATCAACGACGCCGTGCTCGCGATCATGCGCCTGCGCGAGCGCGGGCTGCGCGTGGCGTACGTCGACATCGACGCGCACCACGGCGACGGCGTGCAGGCGGCGTTCTATCGCGATCCCAACGTCCTCACGATCTCGATGCACGAGCGCGGGGAGCGGCTGTTCCCCGGCACCGGCTTCGTCGACGAGGCAGGTGAGGGCGCGGGCGTCGGCTACTCGGTGAACCTGCCCCTCGAGTCGTACACCGATTCGTCGGTCTATCTGCCCGCCTTCGAAGAAGTCGTCCCGCCGCTCATCGACGCGTTCAAGCCGGACGTGATCGTGGCGCAGCTCGGCATCGACGCGCACCGCACCGATCCGCTCACGCACCTTGCCCTCGACATCCAGGGATTCGCGAAGGCGGTGCGGCGTATCGTCGCGATGGCGCCGCAGCTCCTGGCGCTCGGCGGCGGCGGCTACGACCTCCAGAACGTCGCGCGCGGCTGGACGGCCGCGTGGGCGGTGATCAACGACGTCGAGCTGCCCAACGATCTTCCCGCGTCGTATCGGGACGACGCGCGCGCCGCGGGGTTCCGCGCGACGACGCTGTGGGACGAGCCCGTCGCGATCCGCGACGACGTGCAGGTCGCCGTGCGAGACTACGTGAGCCGGCAGGTCTCCGGTGTGCGGGAGACGATCTTTCGGCATCACGGCATATGAAGTCACGCGGCGTACTCATCACGTTCGAGGGCGGCGAAGGGTCGGGCAAGACGACCCAGATGGCGAGGCTCGGGCGCTGGCTCAGGAGCCGCGGGTATCGCGTCGAGCTGAGCCGCGAGCCCGACGGCACGGTACTCGGTGCCGGGGTGCGCCGGCTCTTCGAGCGCGCGCCCCAGCCGCTCACCGAAGTGTTCCTCTTCCTCGCCGCGCGTCACCAGCACGTCGCCGAGAAGCTCCGGCCGTGGCTCAAGCGGGGTCGCCTCGTGCTCTGTGACCGCTATACCGACGCGACCGTCGCCTACCAGGGCTACGGACGCGGCATCGATCCCGACACGATTCGCGAGCTCAACGTGCAGGCGACGGGCGGCGTCCTGCCCGACCTCACGCTGCTGCTCGACGTCGACCCCGCCGAAGGCTTTCGTCGCATCGGCCGTCGCCGCCTGGATCACTTCGAGCGTGAGCGGCTCGCGTTTCATCGCCGTGTGCGCCGCGGGTATCGAGAGATCCAGCGCACCGAGCCCAAGCGCGTGCGCATGATCGACGCCGACCGCGCGCCGGCCGAGGTCGCCGCGCAGATTCGCGGCGTGGTCGAGGAGTTCCTGCGTGGCATTTGATCTCGCCGATCAGCCGCGCGCGGCGCAGCTGCTTCTGCGCGCGCTCGAGCGCGACCGCGTCGCGCACGCCTACGCTTTCGTCGGGCCCGCGGGCACCGGGCGCACTACCGCCGCCCTCGCGTTCGCGGGTGCCCTGCTCTGCGCCAAGGGCGGATGCCATGCCTGCCGCGATTGCCGGCTCGCCGCCGCGCGCCAGCATCCCGATCTCCACGCGATCGTGCCGACGCCGCCCGAGAGGAATCCGAAGGGGGCGCCCCTGATTCGCATCGACGAGATTCACAAGCTCGGCCGCCTCGCGGCGATGAAGCCGGCCATGGCCGCGCGCAAGGTGTTCATCCTCGACGACGCGGAGAAAATGACGAGCGATTCCCCCGAGGCGCTTCTCAAGACGCTGGAGGAGCCGCCCGCGCACACGGTGATGATCCTCGTCCTACCGACCACGCGCGCGCTGCCGGCCACCGTGCTGTCGCGCTGCCAGATCGTGCGCTTCCGGCCGCGCGCCGATGGGGCCGCCGCGGCGAGCGTGACCGCGGCCTTCGAGCTTCTGACCGAGATCCGCGGCGGCGGCGCCGACACGATGTTTCGCCGCCTGGAGCGCGTCGACCGTCCGAAGGCCGAGGCGTTGATCGACGGCGTGTGGCGCCTCGGACGAGACCTGCTCCTCGCGGGCGCGGGCGTGCCTGCCGCCATGTTGACGGCCCCTGCGCTCGCGGACGACATCGTGCGGGAAGCGTCCGCGTGGACCGCCGACGATCTGCTGGCCGTGATCGGGCTCTGCCGAGTAGCGCGCGAGGGTCTCATGCGGAACGTCACGCCGCGCCTTACCATGGAGATCTTGCTGAGCCGGCTCGCCCTGCGACCGGCTTGAGGATAGACGACTGATGGACGAGTACCTGATCGGTGTGCGGCTGCGCGAGACGGCATCCGCCGACGACTACAAGCTGGTGGACCTCTACGCCCGCGTGGGCGAGTTCGTGCTCGTGGAAACGGGGGCGGCGCCGTCGATCGGCGAGGTGCGGCGCCCGCGCCGGGAGGTTCCCGCGCGCAAGCGCGATGTCCTGTATCGTCGCGTGTTGCGCCTCGCGACCGATCACGAGGCGCGTGAGTATCGCGAGCGCCGCGAGCGCGAGGAACGCGGCATCCTGACCGCGCAAGGCATCGTCCGGGGCAAGAACCTGCCGATGAAGATCGTGGATGTCGAGATGCATCCCACCGCGCGGCGCGTGACGATCTACTTCGGCTCCGACGAGCGCGTCGACTTCCGCGACGTCGTCCGCGACCTCGCGCGCGAGTTCCGCTCGCGCGTCGAGATGCGGCAGGTGGGCGCGCGCGACACCACGCGCCTGCTCGACGGCATCGGGCCGTGCGGGCGCCAGCTGTGCTGCAGCTCGCACCTCGAGAACTTCGCGCCGATCTCCGTGAAGATGGCGAAGGCGCAGGACGTGCCGCTCACCGACAACCGGTTGCTCGGCAACTGCGGCCGGCTGAAGTGCTGCCTGCTCTACGAGTTCTCGACGTACCAGGAGCTGCGCAGCTACCTGCCGCGCGTGAACACGCCCTGCTCGGCGAGCTGTGGCGGCGGCGGCTGCATGACCGGCAAGGTCCGTTCGCTGCGCGTGCTGAAGCAGTCCGTCGTCGTCAGCTTTCCCGACGGGACGGAGGCGGAGGTTCCGCTCGACCAGCTCACGTGGGAAGGGCGTGCGCATATCACGCCGGATGGCCAGGCACCTGCATGAGCACGGTCTACTACACGACTCCGATCTACTACGTGAACGCGAAGCCGCATCTCGGCCACGCGTACGCGACCATCGCGGCGGACACGATGGCCCGTTGGCGGCGGCTTGCCGGCGACGATGTGCGCTTCCTCACGGGCACCGACGAGCACGGCGACAAGATCGCGCAGGCTGCGGCGCAGGCCGGCGTCTCGCCGCAGGCCTATGCCGACGAGATCTCCGGCGCCTTCCGGCAGATGTGGAAGGACCTGGGCATCTCCAACGACGATTTCATCCGCACGACCGAAGAGCGTCACAAGAAGGTCGTGCGCGAGATCCTCCAGAAGCTGTGGGACGCCGGCGAGATCTATCTCGGCACCTACGGCGGCCACTACTGTTTCGGCTGCGAGCGTTTCTACACCGAGAAGGAGATCGTCGACGGTAAGTGCCCCGATCACCAGACGACGCTCGAGTGGATCGAAGAGCAGAACTACTTCTTCAAGATGTCGAAGTACAAGGACTGGCTGATCGGCTTCATCAACGATCACCCGGACCTGATCCAGCCGGAGCGCTATCGCAACGAGATCCTCGGCTTCCTGCGGGATCCCTTACAGGACTTGTCGATCAGCCGACCGAAGACGCGTCTCGAATGGGGTAT
>JBGOTH010000008.1:0-18763 GCA_041476345.1 Methylomirabilia bacterium | reverse complement strand
CATCGCGTGGTACGCAGCGCCCGAGAAGAGGTCGACGTTGGGGAAGATCTTCTTCTCCTCGGTCACCACGCGCGCGATCGTGTTGATCATCTCCGCCTTGCTCGTATCCCCGGCCTGCTTGCCCAGCTCGAAGGCGAGGCGCCGGAGGTGCTTGGCGCGCGGGTCTTCGACCCGGTACACGCGGTGGCCGAAGCCCATGATGCGGAAGCTCTTGTCGGCGAGGTTCTTGCGCACGAACGACTCCGCATCCCCCGGGTTCTTGATCTTGTCGACCATCAGCATGACCTGCTCGTTGGCGCCGCCGTGGAGCGGCCCCTTGAGCGCGCCGATGCCGGAGACCACCGACGAGTGCATGTCGGAGAGCGTGGCCGCGGTGACGCGGGCCGCGAACGTCGACGCGTTGAACTCGTGGTCGGCGTGAAGGATGAGCGCGATGTCGAAGGTCTTCGCGGCCAGGTCGGTCGGCTTCTTGCCCGTCATCATGTAGAGGAAGTTCGCGGCCAGCGAGAGCCTCGGATTCGGCGCCACCGGCGCCTTGCCGTGGCGGATGCGTTCCCACGCCGCCACCAGCGTCGGCATCTGCGCCGTGAGGCGGATCGCCTTGCGGACGCTCGCCTCGCGCGAGTTGTCGGCGGCGTCGGGATCGAACGACGACAGCGCAGACACGCCGGTGCGCAGCACCTCCATCGGGGTCGTCTTTTTCGGGAGCAGTCGCAGGATCGCGATGACCTTGGGGGAGATCTTGCGGCTGGCCGACAGCGCCTTCACGTGGTCGGCCAGCTCCTTCTTGCTCGGCAGGTGGCCGTGCCAGAGGAGGAAGGCGGTCTCTTCGAACGTCGAGCGCTCGACCAGCTCGTCGACGTCGAAGCCGCGATAGAGGAGCCGCCCTTGGCGGCCGTCGATATAGCAGATCTCAGAGGTCGAAACGACGACGTCTTCGAGGCCGGCCCTGCCTACGGTACTCATGAGTCCCCCAAGTCAGTGTGAAAAACGATTGGGTTTTATCATAGCTTGCGAGTCCCTTCAAGGCAGGGAGAGCCGCTTCAGCGGAACCGCTTGAGGAGATCTTTCAGGCCGCTCTCGACCTTCTTCTGGTCGATGTTCCGGACCACGCTGGTCGGCGAGATGCGGATAGACGGCGAGGCGGATGTCCCCGTCACCTTCGCCTGCACCTCGCCTCGTCCGAAGTACACCGTCATGTCGAGGCTCATGGCGGAGGTGGCGACCCCATAATCCCCGGCGATCGCGACCTTCATCGTCCGGCTCGTGTAGAGCAGGTCCCGCGTCGTGGCGACGCCATCCGCGATCCGGTAGGTCCCGGTGATCGAATCGAACTCCACCGGCGAGTCGAAGGTCGACGGCGGCAGATCTGCGTTCAGGAGCGACGACACGGCGCCGCCCACCCGCGCCACGTTGCCGATGAGCGACAGCGCCTGCTTGCCGACGATCTTGCCCGGGCCGATGTGCAGACTGCCGGGTCCCGACAGCGTCTCGAGCGGACGCGCGGCGGCGAACGCGAGCGCGCCGGTCAGATCGAGCGGCCCCGTCACCGCGTAGCCCTGACAGAGAAAGTCGACGAGCAGGGTATCGAGCGGCAGCGCCTTCACCGCGAGATCGTCGAACCGTACCCGCATGCCGTGCTCGACATCCACGTCGAGCCGCGCGGTCACCGTGCCCTTGCCCAGGTCGGCGTGCATGGGCTGTGCGACGAGGTGGCCGTCACGCCACTCCGATGCGAGGCTGAGCGACGGGATCGTGAACGTGCGGCGTTTCGGCTCGGCGCAGTGCGGGTTCGTCCGCGCCACCACGAGCTTACTGAGCGTCACGTCGCCGGCCGCCGTCGGCGCGCCGACCGTTCCCGCCACAGCGAGCCTCCCCTTCAGCGTGCCCGCGATACCGAGCGCCGGCCCCGTCGCGGCAGCGGTCAGGCCACTCACGTCGCCCGTCTCGAGCGTCACGGTCGCCCGCACGGGCGCGTCCGTGAGGGAGTGCGCCGGAGTGAGGGTGACCATGCCGTCGGCGATGGTCAACGCCAGATCGCCCGGCATCACGCGCGCGCGGCCCGTGAACGAGATCTGCGGGACCGTCCCGGTGATCGTGAGGTCGAGGTGCTCGACACGGTACCGCGCGGGGGCGTTGCCGTGCGCCTGCGCGACGTAGTCGACGACCGCGTCGTTGATCTTCACCGTACCCGGCAGCACGACGCCGGCAGCGCCTCCGGATGCGGTGGCGCCATGCGGCGGGTGCGTGGCCGGCATGCGCGGCTCCGCGGCGGGGCCCAGGGTCGCGACGTTGAGTCGGCCACCGGCGTCGCGGATCACGGTGATGACCGGCTTCGCGAGCACGAGCTCGGCGAACTCGATACGTCCTGCGAGGAGCGGCCGCAGCTTCAGGCGCAGGCGCCCCGTGTCGAGGGTCAGAAACGGCGTGGCACCGAACTGCGGGTCTTCAGCGACCTCGAGCTTGTGGAGCGTCACCCCGGGCAGCGGGAACACGGACACCGAGAGTGACGCGAAGCGAACGGGACGGCCCAAGGCATTCGACGCGTTCGTCGCGATGAGCGCCTGCACGCGGGGAACATCGACCAGGTACGGCACCGCGGCGATCACGGCGGCCGCCAGCACGACGACCGCCGCGACGACCGCGATGACCCACTTCAACGGAGGAGCGTCGGCGCCCTACGCCGTCTGGATCGCGGACAGCCGCCAGGCATTGGGGCCGACGGGACGGGTGAAGGTCCAGAACTCTTCGACGTTCTCGCGCTGGGTGGCCGAGCCCTCGACGACCGCCCCCGTCGCATCCTCGACCGTGTAGTCGAGCAGCGAGCCGGCGAAGTACACGGTCACGTAGTCGCGCCCGGTTTCCTGCCACGCCTCGGTGATATCGCTGCGCCGGATGTCGGCACGCTCGACGCGATTCGTTCGGCCCGCCCCGCGCAGGGCGTCGCACTGAGACTGCAAGGTCGCGGACATCTCAGGCGTGAGCTGCTCGCCAACCCGGCTCATGTCGCGCGCGGTGATCGCCGCCTGCACGTCGAAGAAGACGTCGCGCGACTTCGACACGAACGCGGCGGGATCGAACCCGCCGTCCATCGAGCGGATGTACCCGAGCCCGCGTTCGACGTCTGCCACCTCGGCCGGCGCCGCCGTCATCGTGGCGACCGGCACGCGCTCGGCTTCGGGAGCTGAGCCGTACGCCGATCCCATCCCCGCGTACGCGGGCTGGGGATTTTGCGCCCGACGGCGGCGGAGAAACATGACCAGGATCGCGAGGCCGCCGCCGATGAGCAGGATGTCGAAGAAGCCGATGCCGCCGAAGCCGTGGCCCATCCCGCCGAACAACATGCTGCCGAGCAGCCCGCCGAGCGCGAAACCGGCGAGACCGCCCATCAGCCCGCCGAACATGCCCGACCGCGGCGCCGGGGTGACAGGCCCGGCGGGCGTCGGCTGGCTCAGCGAGCGCGAGGGACTGGAAGGCGACGACGGTTGCGCGGGTGCCGAGTACGACCGGGATCCGCGCCCACTGCTGCTGCCACCACCGCCGCGAGCGCGCGCCCACGCATCACCCGCCTCGCCGACGACCATGACGCCGAGCGCGAGACCTATCAGAGCGATCAACGTGCGTGACTGCATGGTGTCACCCCCGATAGAAGTGTAGCGCATCGCTACGGGATGATCAGAACCTTGCCGGTCGTCTTGCGGCCTTCGAGCGCCCGGTGCGCCTCCGCAGCGTCCTTGAGCGGGAACACGAACTCCATGCGAAGCTTCAGCTTGCCGTCGCGGATCCAGCCACCGAGCTCGCCGGCGCGCTGGAGGAGCTCCCCGCGCGTGGCGATGTGGTGATTGAGACTGGGCCGGGTGACGAAGAGCGAGCCCTTGGCGTTCAGGGTCTGCAGATCGAACGGGCCGACGGGCCCGCTCGCGGCGCCATACAGCACCATCATCCCGCGCGGCACGAGACAGTCGAAACCCTTGTCGAAGGTGTCTTTCCCCACCGCGTCGTAGACGACCTGGAGCCCCTTGCCGTTGGTGATCCGCTTCACCTCGGCCACGAAGTCCTGCTTCGAGTAGAGGATCACCTCGTCGGCGCCCGCCTCCCGCGCCAGCTTCGCTTTGTCATCCGTCGACACCGTGCCGATGACGCGCGCGCCGCGCATCTTCGCGATCTGACAGAGGAGCAGTCCCACCCCGCCCGCCGCCGCGTGCACGAGACACGTGTCACCGGCCTTGAGCGGATAGGTCGAGCACGCGAGGTAGTGCGCCGTCATCCCCTGCAGCATCATTGCCGCGCCGTGCCGGGTGCTGAGGCCGGCGGGGAGCGCGACGAGACGTGCGGAGGGAACGACGGCGTATTCCGCGTAGGCGCCGGGGACGCCCGTGTACGCGACCTTGTCGCCGACCTTCACCTCGGTGACGTTCGCGCCGATGGCGGCGACGGTGCCGGCCGCTTCCATGCCGAGCGTGAAGGGCGTGGGCGCCTTGTATTGGCCACTGCGGAAGTAGACGTCGATGTAGTTGAGGCCGGCGGCATCGACCTTCACGAGTGCCTCGCCCGCCTGGGGCGCGGGCTGCGGAGCATCTTCGTAACGCATCACATCGGGACCGCCGGGCGTATGCACACGGACAGCTTTCATTGAGCCCCTCCTAGGGAAAATGGCAGACGGATTATATCGAAGCGGCGAACGAGCGTCCGAGTATGAGCCGCTCGCGCAGCCTCACGACTTCGCCGATCACAGCGAGAACAGGCGCTGGCAGTCCTGGCGCGATCGCTCCCGCCTCCGCGAGACGGCACTCGACCACGGTCTGAGCCTCCATCGTTCCGTTGCTGATCAAGGCGACCGGCGTTCCGGCGGAACGACCGTGACGGATCAGCTCGTCCGCGATGGCGCCGAGACGCGCCTGGCCCATGAGGACGACGAGCGTGTCGACGGCCGTCGCGAGGCCGGCCCAGTCGACGGGGGCGCGGAGCTTGTCGGGATCCTCGTGCCCGGTGATCACGGCGAACGACGACGAGAGGCGACGATGCGTCAGCGGAATGCCCGCGCACGCCGGCACGGCGACCGCGGCGCTCACGCCGGGCACCACCTCGAACGGAATGCCGGCGGCGGCGAGGGCTTCGGCTTCTTCCCCGCCGCGCCCGAAGACGAATGGGTCGCCGCCCTTGAGACGTACGACACGGCGCCCGAGCTGCGCGTGGTGGATGAGCACGGCGTTGATCGCGGCCTGCGGCATCGTATGGTCGCCACGCGTCTTGCCGGCGAAGATCCTCACGGCCGCCGGCGGGGCGATGTCGAGCAGAGCTCGGTCGACTAGCTTGTCGTAGACGAGAACATCCGCGCCCTCGAGCGCCCGGTGCCCGCGCACCGTGAGCAGATCCGGAGCGCCGGGCCCCGCGCCGACGAGCAGAACCCTTCCCGTCACGGGCATGAAGCCTCCAGGCGCTCGCGAAGCCACCGGCGCGCGGCCACGCGGGGGCCCATCGCGACGAGCTGTCGGAACACCGGATCGCCGAGCGCATCCCGCCACGCGGACGCATCCGCGACGCGATGCTCCGCGCGGAGCGCGCGACGCACGGCGCCCGCGACTTCCGCGAGCGCTCCGTAGTCGTCGCGGAAGTGATGCTCCAGCTCGTCCCGAACGGCACACGCGAGGGCGGGACTGGCACCTCCCGTCGACACGGCCACGGCAAGATCGCCGCGACGTAGCACCGCGGGCAGGATGAAATCGCAGTGCGCGGGATCGTCGGCGGCGTTCACCCAGACGCCCCGCCGCCGACCTTCGTCGGCCACCGCGGCGTTCACCGCCGGCTCACCCGTAGCGGCGAACGCCAGCGCGCATCCTGCCAGGTCGCCGTCACGATAGGCGCGCCGCCGGTGGCGTATGCGTCCGTCGCGCGCCGCGTCCGCCAGCGCTACCGTGAGCGCGGGGCTCACGACCGTCACGGTAGCACCGGTACCGAGCAAGCCGTTCACCTTCCCCTCCGCGATCGGTCCGCCTCCGATCACCACGCAGGGCCGCTTCGCGAGCTCGACGAACATCGGGTAGAGCGCCATGCTCAGCCGTCCACCGCGTGCGGGGCCGGGCCCGGTGACGGATCGCGCTCGACCGCGAGCGTCTCGACGCCCGCGAGAAGCGCGCGCAGCTCTGCATCGCCGTGCCGCGCACAGAAACCGCCGAACGTCTCACCGGGCGCGCGCGCGACCAGGTAGGCGCGGACGAGGCGCTCGATGACACGCGGCACCTCGGCAGCGGGCACGCGGTAGCCGATCGGTCGCGCAATGGCCGCATGGCCACCCGCCGAGCCACCGACGCAGAAGTAGTAGGCGTCGACGAGCTGACCGTCGACCTTGAGCTTCTTGCCCTCGAGGCCGATGTCGGCGATCCAGTGCTGCCCGCAGCTGTTCGGGCAGCCGGACACGTGGATCTTCACGTAGGCGTCGAAGCCGGGCAGCCGTCCTTCGAGCTCTTCGACGAGGTACCGCGCGAAGGTTTTCGTCTCGGTCAGCGCGAGCTTGCAGAACTCGCTGCCCGTGCACGCGACGGTGCCGCGCGCGAACGTCGACACGTCGAGCGGAAGGCCGGCGGCGGTAACGGCGCGAACCACACCCGCGAGGCCGGCGGCGGGCACGTCGAGTACCACGAGGTTCTGCATGGCCGTCGTACGAAGCCGGCCCGACGCGAACCGCTCCGCCGCGGTGGCGACGGAAGCGAGCTGCGTCGCGCTCAGGCGACCGCGGAGGACCGGCACCCCGACGGAGTAGTAGCCGTCGCGCCGCTCCGCGCGGATCCCGAGGTGGTCGCGGAAACGGTCGAGCGGTACCTCGTCGGGCACGCCGGGCGCCAGGGCGAAGCCGAGCCGCTTCTCCAGCGCCTCCTGGAATCGCGCCTCCGTCCACCCGTGGCGAAGGAAGAGGAACTTGAGCCGCGCCTTCTCGCGATGCTCGCGCAGCACGTCGCTGTCGCGGAACACCTCGGCGACGCCGCGCACGACGCCGGGCACCTGCTCCGGCCGCACGAACACGTCGAGCCGGCGCGCGAGGTGAGGATCCGTCGACAGGCCACCGCCCACTCGGAGCGAGAAGCCGACCTCGCCCGTGCGTGGATGGCGCACCGCCGTCAGACCAACGTCGTTGATCTCGGGATACGCGCACCACGAGCGGCACCCGGCGATCGAGACTTTGAACTTGCGCGGCAGGTTGTAGAAGTCGGGGTGACCGTTGAGCAGGGCACTCACCGATGCCACGAGCGGCGAGGCGTCGATCAGCTCGCCGTCGTCGACGCCGGCGAGCGGGCAGCCGACCACGTTACGCGTGACGTCGCCGCACGCGCCCATCGTGGTGATGCCGGACGCTCGCAGCGTCTCCATCACCTCAGGCAAGCACTCGATGGTCACCCAGTGGAGCTGAAAGTTCTGGCGCACGGTGAGATCGACGACACCGCGCCCGTGACGCTCGGCCAGCGCCGCGACGGTCTTCACCTGGGTCGCATCCACCACCCCGTTCGGGATGCGGATCCGCACCATGAAGTAGGGCGACGACTTCCCCTCACCGCCGGAGCCGCCGACGACGCCGGCGCCATCGCCCTGCGTGTACACGCCCCACCAGCGCATGTAGGTCTTGAGCCACTCGGGGGGGATGGCATCACGGCCTTCCCGTGCGAATCGCACGATCTCGTCGTAGGCCTCCCACGGGTTCAGCTCGCGCTTGAGCCGCTCCGCGCGCTGGGCCTTGGTCTCTGTGGTCGTCTCCACGTCGTCGTCCTCCTGAAACGAAAGGGCCGAGCGGTCGGGAAATCCCCCGACGCGCTCGGCCTCTGTCTTTTGCCTCTTCGACATCGCCTTCGTTGCGGGGCGCTCATCCCAGGTACCGGAGTGGCACCTCCACCCAGGCCTTACAGCGTCGACACTTCGCGCTGACGCGGCCCGTGGATTTCCGATCCATCGCGCCAATTATCTATTGTCAATCGGGAAAGTCAAGAATCTATTTAAGCTCATAGACTCGTGGCCTTGATCAACATCTTGCTATCTCATCGAGGAGAGATCGACAGGTAGCGACGTGACGTCTTTCCCATTGCTGTCGCGGACTACGAGCACGACCTTCGACACCCCCGCCAGCATCTTCGTGGGAAAGCCATAGACGCAGCGGGCCAGAAACTTTCCGTCGTCCCCGCGCGCCGGCGTGCGCTCGTTCTGCACGAAACTAGGCTCGATCTCACGCAGACCGGCGATCAATCGCGGGGCGTAGAAACGCGCGAAGTCACCGCGCGCTCCCTTGAGCTCGACCCAGACGACCAGCCGGTCCTGCTGCTCTTTCTGCAACCGCGCGAGATCGCGCGGCTTGAGTGGCTCGTTCCGGAAGGCGGCGTGACGGGCCGCAAGCGCGATTCGGTGAAACGGGGTCATGACGGTCAGCGCGGCACCCGCGCCGTTGCGCACCCGCCATTCGTCGCCGAGCGTCTCGCGGGTCACGCTGCGCGTGCCGACGTCGACCGCTTCCTGGACCTGGCGTGCCGTGAGGCTCAGCGACGCGCCGTCCGCCGCTACCACCGAGATCGCGAGAACGGCGAGCGCCACCAGGGCGCGGACGCCCCTCACGGAAGCTTTCCGACGACCACCCGGCTGAATTGATCCGATGGAAAGAACTTCGCGGCGACGCGCTGGACGTCGGCCGTGGTGACGCGCGCGATCGTCGCGCGATAGCGGTCGGCGTAGTCGAGCCCGAGTCCCTGTGATTCGATCGCGATCAGGAAGTCGGCGACCTTGGACGACGTATCCAGACGGAATGGAAAGCTGCCGATGAGATACGACTTGGCGAGCTCGAGCTCACGATCCGACACGGCCTCGCGGGTCATGCGATCGAGCTCGTTCCGAAGGGACTCGGTCACTTTCGCGACTTCGGCGGTGCGCGTCTGCGCACCCACCATGAGCGAGGCGCCGTAGCGCCCCGGCGACACGAAACTGTAGACGGCGTAGGCCTGACCGCCTTCGTCGCGCACGCGACCGTAGAGGCGCGACGCCGACCCGCCGCCGAGCACGTACGAGGCGACGACGAGCGGGAAATAGTCCGGATCTCTCGGTCGCACGGCTTGACGCCCCATGAGAAGCGTGGCCTGCGTCAGATCGCGAGGGATCTGCCGCGTCTGGGGCGGTGACCCTGGGGGCGCGTCCGCGACTGCGGGCGGGGGCGTTCGCGGCGCCCTCCATCCACCGAAACGACTCAGGATCGCCTGCCGGGCTTCGGCGACGGTCACCGCGCCGACGACCGCAACGATGGCGCCATCCGGCCGCACGCGGTCGCGATGGAAGCCGACGACGTCGTCACGCGTCAGCGTCCCGACCGATTCGATCGTGCCCGCGGCGGGACGCCCGTAGGGATGGCCGTCGTAGACGAGCGGCGCGAGGGCGCGGGAGGCGACGGTATCGGGACTCTCCTCGGAGCGCTTGATCGCCGCCTGGATCTCGTTGACCTTGCGCTTCACCTCCGCATCCGGGAAGGCGGGAGACAGCACGACTTCCTGGAGGAGATCGAGGCCCAGGTCGATGTCTTTCTTCAGCACGGCCAGCGAGACCGTGAGCCCGTCGCGGCCGGCGGAGGCTTCGAGCGATCCCCCGACGAACTCGATGGCGGCATCCACTTCGGGCGCCGTCCGCTTGGACGTCCCGCGCGTCAGCGTCGCGCCGGTGAGGTTGGCCAGCCCCCACCGATCGGCAGGATCAAGGACCGCTCCCGCGCGCGTGAAGACGCGGACGGCCACGATCGGCACCGCCGGGCGCTCGGCCACGAGAAGCACGATGCCGTTGGGAAGCACCTCGCGGTGGGCGAGCGGTACCGCGGTCGGAGCCGCCGGAGCAAACACTGAGGCGATCAGCACACTGAGGGCGAGGACGGCCGAAGCGCGTTTCATGGTCTCAGTCTAGCTGCTTGCGGAAACGGAAGACGGACAGCGTGAACACGACCGCGCCGAAGATCGCGAGCGGCCAGAGGCTCGGCCACACCGACGTGAACCCGACGCCTTTCAGGACGATGCCGCGGACCACGCGCAAGTAGTACGTCAACGGAATCAGGTGGGCGAGGAACTGCGCGCCCTTCGGCATGCCTTCGATGGGGAAGAGCAGGCCGGAGAGATAGATCGACGGCAGGAAGGTGAGAAACGCGAACTGCATCGCCTGCGGCACCGTCCGCGACGCCGCGGACACGAGGATGCCGACGCCGAGCGTCCCCCACATGAAGAAAATGGAGAGGACGTAGAGGAGCATCAGGCTGCCGCGGATGGGAACCTCGAAGATGAAGTGCGCCACGAGGAGCGCCATCGTCATCTGTCCGTACGCGACGAGCAGGTTCGGGATGATCTTGCCGAGCAGGAGCTCCCAGCGACGGATCGGACTGACGATCAGCGCCTCCAGCGTCCCCTTCTCACGCTCGCGCACGATCGACACCGCCATCTGCGTGATCGTCGTCTGCATCAGGAGCGCGCCGATGAGCCCCGGCACGATGAAGATCGCCGAGACGAGATCCGGGTTGTACCAGGCGCGCATGCGCAGGTCGATGGGCGGCTTCTCCCGACGCAACACGGCCCCCTCCGTGGTTCGCGTGAGGATCTGCAGCGCGCGCTGAGCCGCGAGGGCGGTGGCCGCGCTCATGGCGGAGGTCGCGACCTGCGGATCGGACGCGTCCACGATCACCTGCACTTCGGCGTCGCGCCGGGCGAGGCGCCGCGCGTAGTCGGGCGGAACGACGATGCCGACCTTCGCGATCCCGTCGTCGATCATCCGCGTCAGCTCGCGCGGGCTCCGCGCACGATAGCGAACGTCGAAGTACTGGCTGTTCTCGAACGCCTCGACGAGCGTGACCGATTCCACGCTCCCCGATTGGTCGAACACGACCGTGGGCACGTGCTTGACGTCGGTGTTGATCGCCCAGCCGAAGATGAAGAGCATGGCGACCGGCACGAACAGCGCGAGCGTGAGCGCGAGGCCGTCGCGCCGGAGCTGGATGAACTCTTTCGCGATGATGCCGCCGAGCCGGCTCCACACGGCTAGCGGCTCGCCGCGGCGAGCGCCCGGAGCTGCTCCCGCAGGCGCGTCTTCCGCTCCTTGTCGACGAACGACACGAACAAGTCCTCCACCGACGGCTCGACCGCGCGCATCCAGCGGACGTCGATCCCCTTCGCGCGCAGCGCCGCCGCGACCACCTCCGCGGTCGGCCCGCCGGGGGTCAGGATGACGCGCAGCCGGCCCCCGACGCGCACCACCTCTTCCACGGCGTCCATCTCGCTCAGCGCTTCGGCGGCGCGCGCGGGGTCGTCGACCTCCAGCTCGCAGACCTCGCGCGCGAACGTCTCGGCCTTGATGCGTGCGGGCGGCCCCTGCGCGATGAGCCGCCCCTGGTAGATGAAGCCCAGCGTGTCGCACAGCTCGGCCTCGTCCATGTAGTGCGTGGTCACGACGATCGTCGTCCCCTCGTCGGCCAGTTGCCGGATCAGCGCCCAGAACGTGCGGCGCGAGACGGGATCGACGCCGGCGGTCGGCTCGTCGAGGAAGATGAGACGCGGCTGATGGACGAGCGCACAGCTCAACGCCAGGCGCTGGCGGTAGCCGCCCGAGAGCTGGCTCGCGAGCTGGCGCTCGCGGCCGCCGAGGTCGGCGAGCCGGATCATCTGCTGGATACGCGGCGTGCGCCGCTCCCGCGGCACCTCGTAGACACGCGCGTAGAACATGAGATTCTCGTCGACGGTGAGATCGTCGTAGAGCGAGAAGCGCTGGGACATGTAGCCGATGGCGGACTTCACGCGCTCGGGCTCGTGACGGAGATCGATGCCGAGCACCCACCCGTCGCCGTCGCTCGGCTCGAGAATCCCGCACAGCATGCGCAGCGTGGTCGACTTCCCCGCTCCGTTCGGTCCAAGGAAGCCGTACAGCTCGCCCTTCTTCACGCGCAGGTCGAGGTGATCGACCGCGACCACCTTGCCGAAGCGGCGGGTGAGGCCCCGCGTCTCGACCGCGAGCTCGCCGCTGGGCCCCGTCACCGCCGCGGCCCGTCGGCGACGTGGATGATCGCATCCGCGGGCATGCCGGGCTTGAGCACGCCGTCCGGGTTGCGGGCGGCGATCTTGATGCGGAACACGAGGTTCACGCGCTCCTTCTTCGTCTGCACGTTCTTCGGCGTGAACTCGGCTTCCGACGAGATCTCGGTGATCGCGCCGGCGAAGCCGCGGCCCGGATAGGCGTCCACCGTAATAGTCGCGGGCTGGCCGACCCGGATCCGTCCGATGTCCGTCTCGGGGACGAAGGCGCGGAGCCAGAGGTTCTTCGTGTCGAGGAGCGTGACGATCGGCACGCCCGGATTGGCCGTCTCGCCGGCCTCGAGGTTCTTGCGGAGCACGACGCCGTCGATCGGCGCCGCGATCGTCGCCTCGGCGAGGCGCGCGCGTGCCATCGCGAGGGCCGCTTCCGCCTGCACGATCTGGGCGCGCGCCGCCGCCACCGCGTCCGGCCGCGCGCCGGCCTTCAGGAGAGACACATGCTCGCGCGTCGCCCGCAGCTCCGCGCGCGCCGCCGCGACCTCGTGCTCGCGCGGTCCGACGGCGACGAGGTCGAGCCGCTCGCGGGCGCCGACCTCGTTGGCGGCCGCGACCTCGAACGCCTGGCGTGCGCGGTCGACCTCCTGCGCGGCGACCAGCTCCTTGCCGTAGAGATCCTGGGCCCGGCGAAAATCGCGCTCCGTCCACTCGCGCGTGGCCTCCGCGTTCCGAAGGGTCGCCCGCGCCTGCTCGATCTCCTGCTGGCGGGCGCCGGCGAGCAAGTCTTGCAATTGGGAGCCGGCGCGGGCGGCGCGGGCTTCCGCCTCCTGCACCTCTTCACGTCGGGCACCCGCGACGAGGTCGCGGAGCTGTGCCTCGGCGGCGGCGAGCGCGCCTTCCAAGCGCCGCACCTCGGCTTCGAGGTCCTCGGCGGCCAGCCGCGCGATCAGGCTGCCGCGCTCCACCGCCTGCCCCTCGCGGACGCGCAGGTCCGTGATCCGCCCCATGATTTTCGCGCTGACGTCGACCTGCAGGCCTTCGATAGCGCCCGAGAGGGCAAGGCCGTCGGCGACCACGAAGTGGCGATATCCCCACGCCACGGTCAAGACGAGCGCGACGAGCAGCGCCGCGGCCGCGCCCAGCTTGCTCCAGCGCGCCGTCACGGGCGCGGAAGGAGGACGCCGGCGTTCCTGTGCTGTGCGGGGAAGTACGTGCGGGCGACCCGCTGCACGTCGACCGCCGTGACAGCGCGCATGCTCTGGAGGTAGGCATCCTTCTGCGCGTAACCCCCGATCAGCTCGAAGCGGGCGAGGAGCGACGCACGCCGGTGCACCGAGTCGTCCTGGAAGACGAACGCCGCCTCGATCTGATTGAGCGCGCGCCGGAGCTCGACGTCGCTGACCTCGTCCTTCTCCAGCTTCGCCATCTCGGCGAGGAGCTCCTTCTCCAGCGTCTCGGGCGTCTGCCCGGGCATCGCGGTGGCCCAGAACCAGAACAGGCTCGGATCGAAGGAGAACCACGAATAGTCGCCGCCGGCATCCAGCGCGAGCTGACGCTCGTAGACCAGGCTCTTGTAGAGCCGCGACGAGCGGCCGCCCGCCAGGATCGTGGACAGCATGTCGAGCGCCGGCGCGTCATTCGCTTTCTGGTTCGGCACCGGATACGCGAGATAGACGATCGGCAGCTGCGCTTCCTTGCGCACGACGAGCCGGCGCTCACCGTTCTGCACGGGCTCGACCGCCGTCACCGGCGGCGGCGTCGCGCCGCGCGGGATCGCGCCGAAGTGCGCCTGGATCTTCTCGAGCAGCGCGGGCGCCTTGAAGTCACCGGCGGCGACGACGAGTGCGTTGTTGGGCACGTAGTACGTCGTGTAGAAAGCGCGGATCTCTTCCGGCGCGATGCGATCGAGATCTTCCCTCCAGCCGATGATCGGCTGGCCGTACGGATGCGCGCGGAACGCGAGCGCTTCCACCTCTTCGCTGAGGAAGCCGCTGGGATCGTCGTCCGTCCGCGTGCGCCGCTCTTCGATCACCACCTGCCGCTCCGAGTCGATCGCACCCGGGTCGAGGAGCAGGTTGTGCATGCGATCCGACTCGAGCTCGACGACCAGGTCGACGCGGTCGGCCGCGATGTCCACGTAGTACGAGGTGATGTCCTGCGACGTGAAGGCGTTGTCCCGGCCGCCGTTCTGCTCGACGAGCCGCGCGAACTGGCGCGGGCCGTACTTGGCCGTGCCTTTGAACATCAGGTGCTCGAGGAAGTGCGCGAGGCCCGTGTGGCCGCGCTGCTCGTTGCGCGAGCCGACGCGATACCAGACCTGGAAGGAGACGATCGGGCTGCGGTGATCCTCGAGCAGCAGCACGCGCAGGCCGTTGTCGAGGGTGACGGCGAGGACGGCCGCGTTGGCGTCGGATTGCGCGGCCACGGGCGCGCCGGGCGCTACGACCAGTCCAACGATCAAGACGGCGGTCAGCAATCGGGTCACGCTTCGATTATAAAGGACGCGCCATGCCGAAGCCCGAGCGGGAGTTCTTCGACGCAGGCCCCCTCGCGTGGCGGCCGGTGGCAGGCTCACCGACCGCCGGCGCGGGCGGCGACGGTATCCGGGAGAAGATCCTGAGCCACGATCCGGACACCGGCGACACCACGCGCCTCCTCCGCTTCGACGCCGGGGTCCAGACCGCCGACACCATCGCGCACGACTTCTGGGAGGAGGTCTGGATCCTCGAGGGCGAGATGATCGACCTCGGCAAAGACGAGACGTTCGCCGCGGGCATGTATGCCTGCCGTCCGCCCGGCATGCGGCACGGGCCATATCGCGTGCCGCGCGGCTGCACCATGCTGGAGATGCGGTACCAAAAGTGAGTCGCCGCGAGTCGTGTATCATCGCGGCCATGCCGCGCACCCTCGCGCTGCTGGTCCTCTTGCTGTTCGCGCCGGCGGCGGCGGATGCTCAGTGCGCCGCGCCCGAGCCTTTGACGGCGCTGTTCGAGCGCGTCTCGCCCTCCGTGATCTCGATCCAGGCGATGAAGATCAACAAGGAGAAACCGCAGCACCGCTTCGAGACGATCGTCGGCTCCGGCTTCTTCATCGAGCGCGACGGCTTCGCGCTGACCAACGCGCACGTCGTCGACGGTACCGCGTCGCTCTCCGTGACGCTCGACACCGGCGAGAAGCTTCCCGCGCGCACGGTCGGCCTCGATCCCGTGCTCGACCTCGCGCTCATCCGCGTCGAAGGCAAGACCAACCTGACCATCGCCCGCTTCGGCGATTCGTCCACGCTGCGCGTGGGTGAAGAGGTCGTCGCCATCGGCAATCCGATCGGCCTCGATCAGACGATGACGCGCGGGATCGTGAGCGGCCTCAATCGCCTGCTCCCCGGCGTGTCCGATCAGCCGATGATCCAGACGGACGCCCCGATCAATCCGGGCAACTCCGGCGGGCCGCTCGTGGATCGCTGTGGCGCCGTCGTCGGCATCAACACGTTCATCTCGGAGGAGGCGCAGTCGATCGGCTTCGCGGTGCCGGTGAACGCGGTGAAGTCGGTGCTGAAGGACCTCCGCGAGTTCGGCAAGGTGGTGCGCCCGTGGATCGGCGTGCAGGGCCGGGCGGTCGATCAGCGCCTCATCAGCGTCGTCCGCATGCCCCTGGCGCCCGGTTATCTCGTCGAGGTCGTGTACGACGGCAGCCCCGCCGACCGCGCCGGAATCCGGGGCGGCAGCCAGTCGATCGTCCTGCAGGGCGACGAATATCTCCTCGGCGGCGACGTCGTCACCGCGATCCAGGGGCAGGTCGTCCGCAACCACCAGGAATACATCACGCGCGTGAACGCGCTCCGGCCCGGGCAGCGCGCGCGCGTCACCCTCGTGCGTGACGGGCAGACGCGCGAGGTCACGCTCACCGTCGCCGAGCGGCCGCGCCTCCCGGGCGATCTCGCCGAGTAGGGGGTGGAGGGGGCTTGGGGGTCCTGAGTTGTGGGGCCCCCATGTTCAAAGTGGCCTTCAACGTCGGCGTGTCCAGCAGCGCGCGCGCCGTCGTGAAGATCGATGCAAGCATCGGGCGCGTGAGCTTCCCCGTGAACGTGTTCTGCTGGCTTGGGTGATACGACGCGATCAGCGTGGTGCCGTCGGCGAACGTCGTCGGCACGCCGTGCCCGAAGACGGCGCGTGCGACGGGCGGCGCCCACCCGAGCGCGCGGCGAGCGCGGAGATAGTTGTCCCAGCCGATGCGACCCAGCGCGACGACGACGCGGATACCCGTCAGTGCCGTCAGCTCCGCGAGCAAGTACGGCCGGCAACGCACCAATTCCTCGGGCAGCGGCGTGTTCAGGGGAGGCGCGCAACGGAGCGCGGCGGTGATCCACGCGTCCTTCAGAGCCAGGCCGTCGTCGCGACCGATCGACGTCGGCTGGTTCGCGAAGCCGGCTTCGTACAGCGCGCCGAAGAGCCAATCCCCGCTCCGGTCGCCCGTGAACATCCGGCCGGTGCGGTTGCCGCCGTTCGCCGCGGGCGCGAGGCCGACGAGAAGCAGCCGCGCCTGCGGGTCACCAAAGCCGGGCAATGGGCGCGCCCAATATGTCTCGCCGCGGTATCGCTTCGGCGGATTGGCGCCCGCCGCTTCGCAATGACGCACGAGACGCGGGCAGCGCCGGCAGCGGATGATCTCGGCGCGGAGACGGGTGAGTGTACGGGATGCTTGCACCGCGCCGGGAGTGTGACACGGTGATGGCGATGCCGCCACCGCGCACCGACGGACCCGACCTCGCGGCGATCGAAGCGGCGCGGGCGCGGCTGGCCGGCGTCGTCCAGGAGACACCGTGCGCGTTCTCCCGCATGCTCTCGGACATGACGCGCACGCGTTGCTGGATGAAGCTGGAGAATCACCAGATAACCGGCTCCTTCAAGGAGCGCGGCGCCGCCAACCTCCTCCTCCAGCTCGGCCTCGAGGATCGCCGGCGCGGCGTCATCGCGGCCAGTGCCGGCAACCACGGCCTCGCGGTCGCGCACCACGCGGCGAAGCTCGGCATCCCCGCCGTCATCGTGATGCCGGAGTGGGCGCCGCTGGTGAAGGTCACCTCGGCGCGCCGCAATGGCGCCGAGGTGATTCTCTTCGGCGGGAGTTTCGACGAAGCGTATGACCACGCGACCGAGGTCGGCGCCGCCCGCGGGCTCGTCTTCGTCCATCCGTTCGACGACGAGCGCATCATCGCCGGCCAGGGGACCATCGGCCTCGAGCTGCTCGAGCAGCGGCCCGACGTCGACGCGATCGTCGTCCCGGTGGGTGGTGGCGGACTCGCGGGCGGCGTCGGCGTCGCCGTGAAGTCCCGGCGCCCGAACATCCGGGTCGTCGGCGTCCAGACGGACGCCTTGCCGTCCATGCGCCGTGCGCTGTCGGACGGGCGGCCGGTCCGCCTCGATCCCGCCACCACGATCGCCGACGGCATCGCCGTGCGCGAGGTGCGGGCGCGGACGCTCGCGCTCGCCCGGGCCTACGTCGACGAGCTCGTCACCGTGAGCGAAGAGGAGCTCGCGCGCGCGGTGCTGCTCCTCGTCGAGATCGAAAAGACCGTGGTGGAAGGCGCCGGGGCCGCACCGCTCGCCGCGCTCCTGAATCGCGATCTCGGGCTCGAGGGCCGCACGGTGGTGATCGTGCTGTCGGGCGGCAACATCGACGTGACGATGCTCGCGCGGATCTTCGAGCGCGGCCTCGTGAAGGACGGCCGCCTCGTGCGGCTCGCCGTGCTCCTGCGCGACCGGCCGGGCGCCCTCGCGCGCCTCACGGCGCTCGTGGCCGAGGAGCGGGCCAACGTCGTCCACATCGAGCACGACCGCGCGTTCGCACGCTGGACGGCGATCGGCGAGACGGAGGTCGCGATCACGATCGAGACCTCGGGGCGCGATCATATCGACCGGCTGCTCGCGCGTCTGCACGGCGCCGGCTATCGCGTCGAAGAACAGGGCTCCTAACCTGGGCTAGAGCACCGACGTGATGGCCGCGATCGTGCGGTCGCGCAGGGCGCGCGCAGCTTCGCGCGGATCGCCGCCCCGGATCGGACGCTCCGGCGGGTGATAAGTGATCGTGATGCGCCCGCGTCGCGGCAGCGACCGTCCCGGAGGCCACGACTCCCACCCGCCTGCGATCGTCACCGGCAGCACGGGAGTGTCGTGCGAAACGGCGAGCCGGAACGCACCAAGCTTGAACGGCTGCAGAAGACCATCGGGCGTGCGCCCACCTTCCGGAAAGATCATCAGCGCTTCGCCGGCCCGGAGCAGCCGCACCGCCTCGCGCATGGCTCGGCTGTCGCTGGCCTCGAGCTCGACGGGGAAGGCCCGCAACATCCTGATGAACGCGCCGAACACCGGCACCGCGAAGAGACGACTCCACGCCATGTAATGCACGGGCCGCCGTACCGGAATCGTGACGAGCGGCGGATCGGCGAAGGTCTGGTGATTGGGCGCGATGATCACGGGGCCGATGCTTGGGATGTGCTCCATGCCGTGCAGTTCGAGGCCGAAATAGAGTCGGCAGAGCGTGTGGAAGGAGGGACGGAACAGATCCAGGACCGGGGTGCGCACGGCCCTAGGCTACAACGAGCGAACGCCACGCGGGGCCGGTCTGAACACGGCCCCGCGCGTGCGGAATTACTCTTCTTCGACGACTCCGACCTCGACCTCGTCGGTCTCCAGCTGGCGGCCGTACCGCTCGATGCGATCCTGACAGCGCACGCACGTATCGACTTCGGGCAT
>JBGOTH010000007.1:0-19197 GCA_041476345.1 Methylomirabilia bacterium | reverse complement strand
CCGCTCGAGGCGCGCCGCGTGTTCGCGGGGTCGCCGGTGACGCTGATCGTGGATCATCCGAGCGAACGTGCCCGCACGGTGCTGTCCCCGGAGACGAAAGCGAGCCTGGCCGAGGATCTCGCGTGAGGGGGAGTACCGCGGTGCTGTGTGCCGTCTTGGCGGGTGGACTTCTCGCCGCCTGCTCGGAGGAGCCGCTCACACCCCTCGGCCAGAGGGGCCGCCAAGTCTATCTGGGGCAGTGCATCAGCTGTCACAACAGCGATCCGGCAACGCCCGGCGCGGTCGGCCCGGCGATCAAGGGTTCGTCCGCAGCCTTGCTCGAGGCCAGGGTGCTGAGGGGGACGTACCCGCCGGGCTACGAGCCGAAACGCCCGACGAAGGTGATGCAACCGATGCCGCAACTCGCGGGCGACCTGCCCGCCCTCGTCGAATACCTGCGCTGAGCTGACGATGGAGCGGCGGGGAGCCATTGTCGGTTCCCCGCCGCCGCTCTCGTGCGAGGGCCTAGACGAAGAGGATGGCCAGCCCCACCCAGAGAATCGCCGTCAGGACGAACCCTCCCCAGAACGTACCCTTCACGGTGCTGAGCATCTTCTTCCCGGCACCTGTCGTGCCCACCATCGCGTTGACCTCGGCCGCGACCAGCACCACCAGCAGCAGCGCGAGGGCGCCCCACTTCGGCGCGCCCGGCGTCGGGCCGGCCATCGGCAGGTGGGAGGCCGCGCCCATGAAGAACAGCATCGGAATCGACAACAGGGTGTTCGTGCGCGACGCGAAGCCGGCCCGCTGACCCCGTGCCGCGGCTTCCGGGATGGCCTGGCCGCCGTCCTTCACCTTCTTTGCGGACGCCATCACGACCTGCTGGCCGGGCCAGATCACGAACCACACGTTGAACCACATCAAGCTGCCCAGCATGCCGCCGAAGAAGATGAGGAAGCCGTACTGAGTGCTGAAGAAGCCGCGCGGGCCGCCGTACACGGAGAACATCCGGTCGAACGTCATCAGCCAGCCTGCGATGAACGTGAACATGGCTCCCCAACGGAACCACCAGAGCGCGCGATCGAGGAGACCGCCTGCGACGATCCCGCTACGGACGGGTGCCTCCGCGGTGGCGAAGAATGGGGTCTGAACGAAGTTGAAGTAATACAGCAGGCCGATCCAGGTGATCCCGGCGAGAAAGTGGAACCACCGGAGCAGGAACATGAAGCCGTCATGCGTGAGTAGCGTCATCGTCAGCGTCCCCCTTGCCGTGAGGGCATGTTGGGTGAGCGTCGGTTACTCGTCCTCGTCGTCTTCGTCCTCGTCGTCGAGATCCTCGTCCTCGTCGTCGTCGAGATCCTCGTCCTCGTCGAGGTCGTCGTCTAGGTCGTCGTCCTCGGCGTCATCCTTGTCGTCCACGACGACGGGGGCGTCATCCTCATCGTCGTCGTCCTCGTCCTCATTGTCCAGGTCGTCGTCGAGGTCGTCGTCCTCGGCGTCATCCTTGTCGTCCTTGTCGTCCTCGAGATCCTCACGAGCAAAACGAAGCTCGGCGACGTCATGCCAGAGGCGCGATCGGAGCCGCATCTGAAGGTTCCTCCGAATAGCGAACGCTGCCGCCGTACAGCTCGGCGCGAAGTATAGCCCAAATAGCCAAAGTCTATATTCCGTCGTACACTCGCCGGCGGCCCTCGGGCCGATGGTTCCCGGCTCGGCGGTGTAGCTCAGCGGCAGAGCAGGGGTCTCATAAGCCCCGTGTCGGAGGTTCAATTCCTCCCACCGCCACCAACCCCACGATCCTGGAGGTGCCCCAGTGACGGACGTCCTCGTCGAACGGGACGGCGCCATTGCCACTGTCGTGTTCAACCGGCCCCGCTTGCGCAACGCGATCAATCTCGCGATGTGGACGGAGATCGCACGCGTGACGCGCGCGCTGGGCGACGATGACGAGGTTCGCGCCATCGTCTATCGCGGCGCCGGACGCCAGGCCTTCGCCTCGGGCGCCGACATCTCCGAGTTCGAGGAGCAGCGCAGGGACACGGCGAGCTCGCTCAACTACGGCGCGCAGACGGAGGCGGCGTATACCGCCGTCCGCCACTGCCCCAAGCCGACCGTCGCCATGATCTACGGTTACTGCATGGGCGGCGCGATGGCGATCGCGATGGGCTGCGACATGCGCTTCGCCGCCGAGGGCTCGAAGTTCGGCATCCCGGCCGCCAGGCTCAACATCGTCTATCCCGTCAACTCCGTCGGGCAGCTCGTCGACCTCGTGGGGCCGGCGTTCGCGAAGGACATCCTGTTCTCCGCGCGTGCCGTCGACGACCGCGAGGCGCTCGCGATGGGCTTCATCCAACGGCTCGTCCCCGTCGACGATCTCGAACGCGTCACCTATGACTACCTGCGTGGGGTCGCCGCCAACGCGCCGCTGTCCGTGCGCGGCAGCAAGCTCACGGTGGAGCTCTATCTCGAGGGACTCGACGAGGAACGGCGCCGCCGTTTGCGCGAGCTCTCCCTCGAGGCCTTCCAGAGCCAGGACTACAAGGAAGGCACGCGCGCCTTCCTCGAGAAGCGGCCACCGCGCTTTCAGGGCCGGTAGCCTGCGGATCGCCGTCCTCAGCTCGACGCCGCCCAGTGCCACCGAAGGGAGCGGTACGTTCGTGTCCCTCCGCGGCCTCGCGCGCGGGCTCGAAGCGCTCGGCCACGACGTGGACTTCCGCCCGCTCGGCTTCCGCTC
Organism: Methylomirabilia bacterium; assembly: GCA_041476345.1. Classification (GTDB taxonomy): domain Bacteria; phylum Methylomirabilota; class Methylomirabilia; order Rokubacteriales; family CSP1-6; genus VGLJ01. The sequence goes on along the minus strand of JBGOTH010000007.1, from coordinate 16,484 downwards.
ACGATTTCACACCCTCGACCGATGGCTCTACAACCTGGGCGTCGCCGCGAATCCACCGCGCGCGGACGTCGTCCTCGGCGTGGACCTCGACGGTTTCCTGTGGGCGCGCCGGCGCCGCGGGGGCGCGCGGGGGTACGTGGTGACGTTGAAGGGGATCATCGCGGACGAGCTGCGCAACGAGCGCGGGCTCGTGAGAGTGCTGCTCTCGATCCAGGCGCGGTGGGAGCGTCGTAACACCGAGCGGGCTGACCGTGTGACGGTGGCGAGCCGCTACTCCGCCGCCATCGCGGAGGCGCTCTACGGCGTGCCGCGGGAGCGGATCGCCTTGGTGCCGGAGTCCTTCGATCTGGCCGAGTGGCGTCGGCGCTTCGCGGCCGCCGCCTCGGGCGGCGCGGCGACGCGACCGACCGTGCTCGCGGTGGCGCGGTTCTACCCGCGCAAGCGGATCGAAGACCTGCTCGAAGCCGCGGCGCTGCTGCGCCGGCGAATCGCGAGGGTCCAGATCCGTATCGTAGGGGATGGCCCGGAGGCGGCCCGACTCCACGCACTCCACGACCGTCTGGCACTCGGGGACACCGTCGTGCTTCTCGGCCACGTCGATCGCGACGCGCTGGCGCTAGAATATTCGCGGGCGCACTGTTTCTGCCTGCCCACGGTGCAGGAGGGCTTCGGGCTCGTGTTCGCCGAGGCCATGGCGGCGGGGCTGCCCATCGTGGCGTGCCGCGCGGCCGCGGTGCCGGAGGTCGTACGGGACGGCGAGACGGGCCTCCTCGTCCCGCCGCGGACGCCCACGGCGCTTGCCGCGGCGCTGGAACGGATGCTCGACGACGCCGGCCTGAGGAAGGAGATGGGCATGGCAGGACAGACACGAGTCGAGGAGTTCGATCTCGTCCCGGTCGCCCGGCGCTTCCTCGAGGCGCTGCCGGCGTGAGCGGGATCGCCTACAGCAGTCGTCGGTTCACCTTCGCGGCGGGTCACCGCTACTGGGTCGAGGCATGGCCGGCGGCGGAGAACGAGCGCTTCTTCGGTCGCCTGACCGTCCCGCACGGTCACAACTACGCGCTCGAGGTGACGGTTCGTGGCCCCGTCGATTCGGAGACGGGCATGGTCATCAACCTCACCGACCTGAAGACGATCGTGAACGACGCGGTCGTGGAGCGGTTCGATCACGCCGACCTGAACGCGGATCCGCTCTTCCGCGGGCGGGTGCCGACCACGGAGAACATCGCGACGACCGTGTGGGGATTGCTGGTTCCGAAGCTCGGGCCGGAGCGGCTTTGGCAGGTGCGCCTCTGGGAGGACGACACGCTCTACGTCGACTATCGCGGCGAGGAGGGCGCGTGATCGAGATCACGCGCGTCTACCATTTCAGCGCGGCGCACCGGCTCGAGAGCCCGCGACTCACGCCCGCGCTCAACGCCGAGCTGTATGGACCGTGCGCGCGTGTGCACGGTCACAACTACTACGTCGAGGTCACGCTCGCGGGCGTGCCGGATGAGGTGACGGGCATGGCGGTGGATCTGGGTCGGGTCGACGCGACGGTCGCCGGTTCGCTGCTGCAGCACGTCGATCACCACGCGCTGGAGTCCGTTCCCGCGCTGGCGGGCGTGATCACGACCGGCGAGGGGCTCGCGCGTGCGTTCTGGGACGTGCTCGCCCCCGTACTCCTGCCGGCGACGTTGCGGCGCGTGCGGGTGGTGGAGACCGCAAAAAACCGATTCGAGTACCGAGGAGAGGCCGCGTGATCGAAAAGCTCGTCGAGCAGCTCCTGAAAGAGCTCGGAGAAGATCCGCATCGCGAAGGCCTCGCGCGCACGCCCGAGCGTGTCGCCAAGGCCTATCAGTATCTGACCTCCGGCTACGGAAAGAACGTCGACGAGATCCTCAACGGCGCGCTGTTCGTGGAGGAATACGACGAGATGGTCGTCGTGAAGGACATCGACTTCGCCTCGCTCTGCGAGCATCATCTCCTGCCGTTCATCGGGAAGGCCCACGTCGCCTACATGCCGCACAAGAAGATCGTCGGCCTCTCGAAGATCCCGCGCCTCGTCGAGATGTTCAGCCGGCGGCTCCAGGTGCAGGAACGTCTCACGACGCAGATCGCCAACAGCCTCAACGAGGCGCTGCAGCCGCGCGGCGTGGCCGTCGTGATCGAGGCCGTGCACCTCTGCATGCTCGTCCGCGGTGTGGAGAAGCAGAACTCCAAGGCGGTGACGTCCGCGATGCTGGGGGCGTTCCGTGATCGCCCGGAGACGCGCGCGGAGTTCATGGAGCTGATCAAGGCCGGCCGCGGGCTTCAGATCTGATGGATCGTGCGCTGGCTGGGCAGGTGGCCATCGTCACCGGCGCCGGCCGTGGCATCGGGCGCGCGATCGCCGAACGCTTCGCCGCCTCGGGGGCATCGATCGTCCTCGCCTCGCGTACCACCGCCGACCTTGATCACGTGGCGAAGGAGGTCGAGCGGGCGGGAAGCCGCGCCCTCGTCGCGCCCACCGACGTGACCGACGACGCCGCCGTCGACCGGCTCGTCGCGCGCGCCCTGGAAGCGTTCGGACGGGTCGACATCCTCGTGACCGCGGCGGGTGTCGCTTCGTTCGGTCCGGTGACCGAGACCAGGCCTCGCGATTGGGACGCGATGCTGGCCGTCAACCTGCGCGGCATGATGCTGTGCTGTCGCGCCGTCCTGCCGCCCATGCTCGCCCGCGCCCGCGGAAGCATCATCAATCTTGCCTCGATCGCCGCGAGCCGCCCCATCCAGGGTGCCGCAGCCTATACCGCGACGAAGGCGGGCGTCGTCGGGTGGAGCCGCGTGCTTGCGGAGGAGCTGCGCGCCGGAGGTGTGCGCGTCGGCGTGCTCGTGCCCGGCGCCGTGGACACTCCGCTCTGGGACGCGATTCCCGGTGGCCCGGATCGCGCGCGCATGCTGCGCCCTGACGACGTCGCGCGGGCGGCCATTCTCATGGCGAGCCTGCCGCCTGGTGCGACTCTCGAGGAAGTCACGCTTCTGCCCGCAGGTGGCATCCTGTGATACGATCAGGCGAACCGCAGCGAGTGAATAAATTCAGGAGGTTCGCATGGTTACACTGACTGAGACGGCGGCCAAGAAAATCGCGGATCTCCGCCTGGAAGAAGGCAAGCCGGAGTGGGGTCTTCGTGTGCGGGTCGTCGGAGGCGGCTGCTCGGGCATGTCGTACGAGCTCGGTTGGGAAGATCAGGAAGCGGCCGGGGACAACGTCCTCGAGGCGCACGGCGTCAAGGTCTTCGTCGACCAGCACAGCGCCTCGTATCTCGCGGGCAGCGAGATCGACTTCGTCGAGAACAACATGATGGGCGCAGGCTTCGCGATCAAGAACCCGAACGTGAAGTCGAGCTGCGGCTGCGGTCAGTCTCACCGCTTCTAGGCGGAACTGTCGTGCGCGTCCGGGTCCGTCTCTTCGCCCGATATCGGGAAGCCACCGGGCAGGATGGACTCGAAGTCGACCTGCCGGACGGGGGAACGGTCGAGACCGCGTGGTCCGTGGTGGTCGGCCGTCACCCCGTCCTCTCTCCGTACCGGCCCTTCACGCTTTTCGCGGTCGGGCATGACTATGTTCAGGCCGATCACGCTCTTCGCGCGGGCGACGAGTTGTGCCTGTTTCCCCCGGTGAGCGGAGGCGCCCCGGGCGATGACATCTTCAGGGTGGTGGAAGGCCCGCTGCTGGCGGATGCCATCGCGGCGGAGGTCGACGATCCCGGCGCGGGCGGTGTCGTCATTTTCTCCGGTGTCGTCAGAAACCAGACCGACGGCCGTGCGGTGAAGTTCCTCGAGTACGAGGGGCACGCACCGATGGCGGAAGCGAAGATGCGTGAGATCGGTGCTGCGATCCGCGCGCGGTGGGCCGGCGTACGACGCGTCGCGATGTTGCATCGTGTGGGGCGCCTCGACATCGGCGAGTCGTCGGTACTGATCGCCGTCTCGGCCGCGCACCGCGGGGAGGCGTTCGAGGCGTGCCGCTACGCCATCGACACCCTCAAGCGCACCGTGCCCGTCTGGAAGAAGGAGCACTTCGAGGACGGCGAGGTCTGGGTGGGCTTGCAGGGCGGGTGACGTGATCCCCGTCCTGCTTGCGGACCTCATTCGTCCGACCCTCCGCCGCCACGCGATGCTCGCTGGCGGCGAACGTGTCTTGATCGCCGTCTCCGGCGGCGCGGACTCCGTCGCGTTGCTCGCCGCCCTCGTTGCGATCGCGTCGTCGCTCCGACTCGAGCTCCACGTCCTGCACGTGGATCATCAGCTGCGCCCCGAGTCGTCGCGCGACGCCGGGTTCGTCATGGACTTCGCGCAGCGGCTCGGCGTGCCCGCCGAGGTGGCGCGCGTGCGCGTTGCGCCCGGCGGCTCGCTCGAAGCCTCAGCGCGTGCCGCCCGCCACGGAGCACTGGAGGCGGCGGCGGCGCGCGTGGGCGCCACCCACATCGCGCTCGGCCACACCGCCGACGATCAGGCGGAGACCGTGCTGATGCGCCTGCTCGAAGGTGCGGGCGTCCGTGGGCTTGCCGCTATTCCCCCCGTGCGCGGCCGCATCATCCGGCCGCTCATCGAGACACGCCGGCGCGACGTGGAGGCGGCCCTGCACGCGGGCGGCCTCGACTGGGTCGAGGACGAGACCAATCGCGATCTGAAGTTCCTGCGCAATCGCGTGCGTCACGAGCTGCTACCCCTTCTCGCCTCCGGCTACGACGGCGACGTCGTCCCAGCGCTGACCCGAACCGCGGCGCTCGCCCGCGAGGCGACCCAGGCGCTCGATCAACTGGCCGCGCACGAGCTGGGCCGTCTCGCCACGACGGAGGCCGACGGTGCGATCACGCTCCCCCTCGGTCCGCTTCGCGCGTTGCCGTCTTTCGTGGCGCCCGAGGTGCTGCGGCAAGCGGCGGCCCGGCTCGGCGGCACGGCGCCGCTCCGCGCCTGGGCCCATCGCGGCCTCGCGCGCGTGGCGGCGACGCCGCCGCCGCGCCGCCCGTTCCGGCTCGGCGGCGTGATCGTGGCAGTCAGTGGCGAGCGTGTGCGGCTCGGGCACACGTTCCCGTCTCCGCTCGCGCCGAGAGCCATCACCGTGCCGGGAGCGGTCGATCTGCCGGAGATCGGACGCGTGCTGCACGCGACGATCGTCGATGCTGCCGGCTATCACGTGCCGCGCGGCGCAAATCCCGTGGCCTTCGACGCGGAGCTTCTGCCCGCCGTGCTCGTCGTGCGCCCGCGCCGGCGCGGCGATCGCTTCGTCTGTTTCGGGCAAGGGGAGCGGCGCCTCAAGACGCTGCTCATCGATGCCAAGGTCCCACGCTGGGAACGGGTTCGCTTGCCCGTGGTCGAAGCGGCCGGTGAGATCATCTGGGTCGCCGGCTTGCGGCGAGCGGCTGCGGCGCCCGTGACGGCCGGGACGCGCCGCGTGTTACAGCTCGCCCTCGTACCGATCGGCTCACCCGCCCAGTGAGTGGGCGGCTCGCCCAGCCGCTGTGCAGGGCCCGACCCCTTCTCCCCTTCCTATCGGTCTGATTTCGTTGACGGCTGTAGGCGGCGTGCGCGTTGCACGCTACCCCTTTCATGGGTGACGACGCACGGCTGCCTCGTAGCACCGTCCTTATCGTCGATGACGAGCAGGGCGTCCGCGAATCGGTCCGGGCCGTGCTCGAAGACACCTGCGAGGTCTTGCAGGCCGCCAACGGTCAGCAGGCGCTCGACGTGCTGGGAGGCCACGAGGTCGATCTCGTGATGCTCGATCAGCGGATGCCCGGCGAGAGCGGCATCGACATCCTGCCGCGTCTCAAGGCCATCGACTCCTCGATCGTCGTCGTGCTGGCGACCGCCGTCCGGGACGTGCGCTTGGCGGTGGAGGCGATGCGGCGCGGCGCCTACGATTACCTTACCAAGCCCTTTGACCTGGAGGAGATCCTGCTCGTCGTGCGGCGTGCGCTCGAGAAGCGTGCGCTCGAGCGCGAAGTCGTTTCGCTGCGCTCCGCTCTCGCGGAGGGCCCGCCCGCGACGGCGGGAAGCTTCGAGGGCATGGTGGGACGCCATCCGGAGATGGTGCGCATCTACCGGCTGATCGGCCAGATCGCCGACGCCCCCGCCACGGTGCTGATCACCGGTGAGAGCGGAACGGGCAAGGAACTGATCGCTCGTGCTGTCCACCATCAGAGCGGCCGCCGCGCGGCGCCGTTCGTGGCGGTCAACGTCGCCGCCATTCCCGATACGCTGCTCGAGTCCGAGCTGTTCGGCCACGAGAAGGGCGCGTTCACGGGCGCGCACGCGCGCAGGCTCGGCCGATTCGAGCTGGCGCACGGCGGGACGGTGTTTCTCGACGAGATCGGCTCCATGCGGCTCGATCTCCAGACGAAGCTCCTGCGCGTGCTGCAGGAGCGGGAGATCGAACGCCTCGGCGGCGGGCGTCCCGTGCCGGTGGATGTCCGCGTGCTCGCCGCCACGAACATCGACCTGCGCCAGGCGACCCGGGACCGTACGTTTCGCGAGGATCTCTTCTACCGTCTCAACGTGGTGCCCATTCACGTGCCACCGTTGCGCGAGCGGCGTGTGGACATCCCGCCTCTCGTGCGCCACTTCGTCCAGAAGATCGCGCGCGAGTCGCATCGCGACGTGCGCGGCGTCTCTCCGGGCGCGCTCGACGTCCTCACGCGCTACGACTGGCCCGGCAACGTGCGTGAGCTGGAAAACGTGATCCACCGGGCGGTCGTGCTCGCGAGCGGTCCGGTCATCCAGCTCCAGGACGTGCCGCTCGACGTCGCGATGCCGGACAGCTCGCGCGTCGCCGAGGAGGCGGGCGCCACGTCGCTCCGCGACGCCTGCGATCAATTCGAGCGGCAGTACGTGCTGCGGGTGCTGGAGCGCGTGCACTGGAACGTCTCGCGGGCGGCGCGCCTGCTCGAGGTCCACCGCAACACCGTCCTCGCGAAGCTGTCGGCGTGGGGCGTGCGACGACCGGGGAGCGCGCGCGACGAGAGCGCCGCGCTCTGACGGGCGGAGGCCCCTACTTCGTCTCCATCACCCACACGCCGTCCCAGTCGTCGGCGGGCGGGTGCGCCGCGAGGTGCTCGCAGCGTGCGACGTAGATCTTCGAGGCCTTGTCGGCGGGATTGAGGCGCAGGACCTCGGTGAACGCCTTGATGGCCTCCGCCCACAGCCGGCCCCGATAGCACTCGAGGCCGTGCTTGAAGACGCCGAGCGCCTCCGCGATGTTCGGGAACGACTCGCGCGTGTGGTACTCGAGGATCTCGTAGATGGCCACCGGCTGGGTCTTGCCCTTGACGATGGTCCGGTCGACCTCGCGGCTGCGGTAGGTGCCCCGGAGCCGGCCGAAGGTGTACTCGCTCACCAGGATGTGGGCGCCGTACTCTTTGCCCGCCCCCTCCAACCGTGACGCGAGATTCACGCCGTCGCCGATGACCGTGTAGTCCATGCGCTTGGGGGAGCCGATGTTGCCCGACACGATCACGTCGGTGTTCACGCCGATGCGGATGTCGATGCCGTGGCGGTTCTCGGCGCGGCGCCGGGCGTTGTAGCCCTCGAGCGCACGCAGCATCGCGATGGCGGTCCGCACCGCGCGGTCCGCGTCGTCGTCGTGCGGGAGCGGCGTCCCGAAGACGGCCATGATGGCGTCGCCGATGAACTTGTCGAGCATGCCGCCTTCCTGCTGGACGCAGTCGACCATGAGCGTGAAGTACTCGTTGAGCAGACCGACGGTCTCCGTGGCCCCGAGCTCCTCGGTGAGCGTCGTGAAGCCCGCGATGTCCGAGAACAGGATGGTGGCGTCACCGCTGTGGCCGCCGAGGATGTCCTGGCCCGCCTGCAGGACGCGCTCGGCGAGCGACGGGTCCATGTAGCGCGCCATCGTCGACTTGATCCGCTTTTCGGTGCTGATGTCCTCGACCATGACCATCGAACCGAGCTTCTTGCCGGTGATGCCGATGAGCGGCAGCACCGTGAGGTTGACGGACGACTTCTCGCCGGCGAAGGTCAGCTCCGCATCGACGATCGTCTCCTGGGGTGTCTGCCGGTCCGAGCGTCGCCGCATCGGCTGGTTGGTGAGGCTGCCGAGCTTCTCTTCCACCTTCCGCACCATGTCCATGACCCATGCGTTGGACCCGGTGAAGAAGTCCTGCGCCGCGTGGTCCACGATCTCGGCCGCCTGGAGCTTCATGATGCGCAGGCCGGCGGTATTGCACGTGACGATCTTCTCGTCCTCGTTCAGCGTGATGACGCCGTTGGTCATGCTTTCGAGGATGCTCGCGTTGTAGTTCTTGATGTTCTGGACGTCGTCGAAGAGCTTGGCGTTCTCGAGGCCGATGGAGATCTGGGAGGTGAACGCTTTCAGGCGCGCCTCGTCCTCAGCCGTGAAGAGACCGCCCCGCTTGTTGAGCACCTGGGTGACGCCGATGACCGTGCCCTGCTTGTTGACGACGGGGACGCAGAGAATCGAGCGGGTGAAGAAACCCGTCTGCCGGTCGAACGCGGGGTTGAAGCGCAGGTCGGCGTAGGCGTGCGGGATGTTGATCGTCTGCCGGCTCTGGAACACGGCGCCTGCGATGCCCCGGTCGTTCGGGAAGCGGATCTGGGTGGCCCCGAGGCCCTCGCCGAGCTCGGTGTACAGCTCCTGGCGCTTCTCGTCGTTGATGAAGAGCGTGGAGCGCTCGGCGTCGAGCATCTTCGTGATGGTGCCGATCAGCTTCGCGAGGAGCGGGCCCAGCTTCAGCTCGGACGAGACCTCGGTGACGATGTCGAGGAGATCGAGCTGCTGCTGGCGAGCCTTCTCGATGGTCTCGACGGTGCGATGGTGCTCGATGGCGACCGCGGCCTGCTCGACCATCGCCTGCAGGAGCGTGAGATCCTCTTTGGTGAAGCGGCCGTGCTGCTTGTTGAGGAGCTGCGCGATGCCGATGCGCTCGCTCTTGAGGGTGACGAGGGGCACGCAGAGCACGGACTTGGTCGTGTAGCCGGTCATCTCGTCGATGGCGCGATTGAATCGCGCATCCGCGTAGGCGTCATCGACGATGACGCCGATCCCGGTGGTGAACACGTGCCCCGCGATGCCGAGGGTGTTCGGCATGCGGATCTCGCGCTCGAACTTGCCGTCGAGGATGCGTGAGAACAGATCGTGCGTGCCGGGATCATGCAGGAAGATGGAGCCGCGCTCGGCCCCGATGAGCGCTGCGGTCATGTCCACGAGCGTTCGCAGTGCGCCCGTCAGCGTGCCGGTGGCGCCGAGCTTGTTCGACACCTCGAGGAGGACCTCGGGGAGCCTCATGCGCTCGGCGCGCGCACCGCGGGACTTCATCGCTGCTCCAACTGTGCGCGGAGGGAGACCACTGTGCTCTGGGCCTCCTGGAGCTGACGGCGCCAGTCGCCGGCGAGGGTGTCGCGCTCCTCCACGGCGGCGAGCCGCGCCCGATCCATCTCGTCGCGAAGCGTCTGGATCGTGTCCCGGAGTATCGTGATCTCCTCGTGCGCGGCGGTCATGGCCGTCTGGATACGAGTCTCTTCATCGATGCGGGCCCGCTCCAGCTCGTCCCTGAGGGCGGCGACGGTGGCCTGCAGCTCGCGCAACTCGCTGCGTCCGCCCGCCGCATCAACCGGGCGTCGGCGAGGTGCGCGCGCGGGGTGTCGCGCTTTGGTAGGCATCGCGTCGATCCTACCCGTGAAGGAGGCGGGTGAGGACTACTTCCGGTTGACGCACTTCACGAGGCGCCACCCGTTGAACATGTTCACCTTCGCGACGAGCTCCGGCGTGAGCCCGACCCGCTCGAGCAGCGGACCCATGGCGAGATTCGACCTCCAGCCGAGGCGCGTGCACAGTGGCGCCACCATGTCCTCGAGAAAGCCGGTGAGGCGATGCTCGCTGCGGAAGTGATTCAGCACGACGATGATCCCGCCCGGCTTCACCACGCGCCGCATCTCGCGCAGCACGGCCTCGGGATCGGGCGCGGCGGAGATCGCGTACGTCGCGAGCGCGCGATCGAACGCGTTGTCGGAGAAGTCCATCGACGTCGCGTCCATGAACCTCAGGGTGACGTCCGGCATCGCGAGGGTCTGGATGCGCTCCACCGCCTTGTCGAGCATTTCCTGTGAGAGATCGATGCCCGTGATTCGGCACGCGGCAGGGTAGAGCGGCAGGTTCAGCCCGGTGCCGATGCCGACCTCCAGCACCGAGTGCTGGCGGTTCAGCTCGAGGTGCTCGATCGCGGCATCACGACCGGGGGCGAAGACCCAGTCGAAGACGAAGTCATAGGCGGGCGCCCAGAACTCATAGGCGCGCTGCACCTGCCTTTTCTCGAACGCTACGTCCACACTGGTCCCCCTGCCACGTGAGATTCGAGGATGGTACCGCGCCCCGAACGCGGGCGTATTCTACGCGCGCCCTACGGATGTTGCCAAGGGGGTCGGATGAGCGCTTTCGCTAGGCTCCGAACTTGGTGAGACGGAGGGCGTTTGCCATCACGAGCGGCATCAGGTGCTGCGCCGGGAGGATGCCGAGCGTTCCGCCCGCGCAGGCGCGCTCGGTGAACGTCGTGACGGGATCGGCGCCGGAATAGCGAGAGTGGATTACGACCGGCACCGGCTGCCAGCCGTGCGCCGCCAGCATGGACGGGCTCGCGTGATCGCCCGAGACGACGAACACGTCGGGCTTCAACGCGTCGATGTCGGGCACGAAGGTGTCGAGACGCTCGAGCGCCGCCACCTTCGCGTCGAAGTCGCCGTCCTCGCCCGCCTTGTCCGTGTCCTTGTAGTGGAGGAAGAAGAAGTCGTAGCTCTGCCAGTGCTGGCGCAGCGTCGCGACCTCGTCGGCGAAGGTGCCGCCTGTTTTCAACACGTCCATCCCGACGACCTTCGCGAGCCCACGGTACATCGGATACGCGGCGATAGCCGCTGCGCGGAGCCCGAAGACTTCCGGGAAGCGCGGCAAGTCGGGCAGGCGATCGAAGCCCCGCAGCAGAACCATGTTTGCGGGCGCGGCGTCGGCGAGGATCGTGCGCGCGCGATCGACGAACGTGTTCACGAGCTCGGCGCTGCGCGCGGAGGCGGTGTCGAGCGCGCGTACGGGGAGCGGCAGCTTGCCGAGCGCTTGGGGATCTGTTTCCGACAGCCGGCCTCCCAGGCCGGCGCCCCGGAGCACCAGGACGAAGCGATGTTCTTTCACCGGCTCGACGAAGACCTCGACGCCCGGAAGGGTGACGGTTCGGAGCCGCTCGGTCAGCCGGACGCAGAGGTCGGTCGCGATGCGGCCGGCGCGCCGGTCGGTGATGAGCCCCGCGCCATCGACGGTGCAGAAGTTTCCGCGCGCCGCGACGTCACCCGCGCGTAGGTCGAACTCGATCCCGAGCCCTTCGAGGACGCCTCGCCCGACCAGATACCGCAGCGGGTCGTAGCCGAACAGGCCGAGGTGGCCCGGGCCGCTGCCCGGCGTGATCCCCGGCGCGACGTGCCGCAGCAGGCCGCACGCCCCGATGGTCGCGAGTCGGTTCAGGTTGGGAATGCGCGCGGTTTCGAGCTCCGACTTCCCGGTCTCCGGCCGCGGGAGCCCGCCCAGCCCGTCCGCGGAGAGGAGCACGATCTTCGACTCGTTGGAGATGACCAGAGGAGCGATCAGGTCGAGCATGAACGGTCCTCGGTTCTCTAGGCGTCCTTGACCGGATTCTCCAACACGCCGAGGCCGGTGATCTCCATGCGGCAGACGTCACCCGCTTGCATGAAGACGGGCGGCTTCATGGCGAGACCGACGCCGGGCGGCGTGCCGGTCGCGATGAGATCGCCGGGCGACAGGGTCATGAGGTTCGAGAGGTAGCTCACGATGTATCGCACGTCGAAGATGAAGGTCTTCGTGTTGCCACGCTGCATCTGCTTGCCGTTGACGAAGGTCTTCAGCTCGAGGACGTGGGGGTCGGGAATCTCCTCGCGGTCGGCGATGTACGGGCCCACGGGCGCTGCCGTCTCGAAGATCTTGCCGGCCATCCATTGGCTCGTGAGGAACTGGAAGTCGCGCGCGCTCGCGTCGTTGACGATCGTGTAGCCCGCGACGTAGTCGAGCGCCTGCTCGCGGGGCACGTAGCGCGCCGTGCGGCCGATCACCACGCCGAGCTCCACCTCCCAATCGAGCTGGCTCGAGCCGCGAGGCCGGAGGATCGGCTCGCCCGGGTCGATGATCGCGTTCGACCACTTCGCGAAGATCGGGGGCTCTTTTGGAATCGGGTTGTTCGTCTCCTCCGCGTGATCGCGGTAGTTGAGACCGATGCAGATGAACTTGGCGGGATCTGCGATCGGCGCGTGCAGGCGTGCAGCGGTGCGCTCTACGGTCACCCATTCCGTGATGCCCGCCACCGCTTCGCCCGACGCGACGCCGCCCTCGAGGAACTGGCGGGTGCTGGCCGGAACCAGCGCAGCGGCGATGTCCTGCGCCCGGACCACGCCGCGGCGGCTGAGCGTGGCCGCGACACTCGCTGTGAGATCGGCGATTCGGTCGCCCTGGAGGACGCCGAGCCGGGGAGCTTGACCCTGAGTCGAGAAACGGACGAGCTTCATGCGGGTGGACCTCCGGGATGAAAAGTGGGGAGATTATAGCGCTCTTCGCGAGCACCGGTCGTCCTCTCCTGCTATATTGATCGGGCCTTTGCGACCCACGTCCGAAAATGAGTCGGATCGCCCGTCGGGGGCGGACAATAGGCGGGCAGGGACCCTGAGGAGGATCGTCATGAAGGTTGTGTTTCGTGCCGTAGCGGTGGTGCTGTCGTTGGCGTGGGCCGGGCCGCTTGTCTCGATGGCCACCGCCCAGCAGCCGGCCGCGCCGCCTCCCCTCATGCCCGTTCAGATCTCAACAGCTCCGCAGACGTTCCAGGAAGAGGCCAAGCCGCTACCGCTGAGGAGAGGCATCGACGGGTACGACGTCGGCGCCGTGGCGGCGACAGCGCTCGGCCTGCCGTTCAAGGCGGGCGTCTGCGCCATGGGTGGCGCGTTCAGCATCATCGTGTTCGCGGCGACCTGGGGTTCGCGCCCCGACGCGTCAGCGGGGATCATCCACGAGGCGTGCGGCGGCAAGGCCAAGTGGATCGTGCGCGGCAGCGACATCCGACCAGGGCCGCCGGTTTCGAAAGCCTTTGACTGGGAGCAGCATCGCTTCGACTGGGAGAAGTAACGATTCTTTGATGGAATCGGGGGGCGCCGGGCGTGGCCCGGAATCCTCCAACTCCCCGCGGCCCGTCTCCCGAAGTACGCGGCTCGCCGTCGCCGGCGTCTTCGTGGTCCTGCTGGTCGGCTTCGGTGTCGGCATCTGGGGGACGCTCGTGCGGCCGGCGGCGTACGAAGTGCGCGGCACGCTTGTCGCCCGCCCCGCCGGCAACCTCCTGCTCGTCCGCCACGACGACGTTCCCGTCCTGGGCATGCGCGCGATGGATCTCATGGCGATCTTCGGAGATCCCGCCGTGGTGGACCGAGCGCGGGTCGCTCCCGGCCAGCGGGTTCGCCTGGGCGTGCGCGCCAGGAACGACGAGCTCACGCTGCTCTGGATCGAGGCGTTGCGCTAGCCTCGCTCATGAATAGTCCACGCGAGACACGTACGCGCGCGCCGACCCTGACTCCCGGACGAACGTGACGAGCAAGGCCCGCTGGGTCCCGGCGGCTTGGCGGGGGAGGCGGGTTCGCATACTGTCGGAGCGTGCGCTTCACGTGGATCGTGCCGGCGGTACTCGTGGCGACGGCCGCCGCCGCCGTGGCTCAGCCCCAAGGACCATCGCCGGCCCTGCCCGTTCTCACGCTGCCCCCGCTTCGCGTCACCGCGCCGACCCGCCTGCCCGGCGATCCGCTCCCGGCCTCGAGCATCCCGGCCACCGTCGACGTCGTTCCGGGCGAAACGCTGCGAGGGGCCGGCACGACGACCCTCCAGCGCGCCCTCGAGCGCCTCCCCGGCGTGACGCTCGGCGATCAGCAGGGGAACGCGCACCAGCTCGACCTCGGGCTGCGCGGGTTCCAGGTGACGTCAGTGACCGGTGTGCCGCAAGGCGTGAGCGTGTTCGTGGACGGCGTGCGCGTGAACGAGCCCACGGTCGAGGAGGTGAACTTCGACCTCCTCCCGCTCGACGAGATCGAGCGGGTGGAGGTGATCCGCGGCCCCTCCGCCACCTTCGGCCGCAATACGCTCGGCGGCGCCATCAACATCATCACGCGGCGGGGCGAGCGCCGTGAGCTCGTGCCCGAGATCGAGGCCGGCAGCTTCGGCAGCCAGAAGTATCGTCTGCGCGCGAGCGGCACCGAAGGGCCCATCGACTACTACGTCGGCGGGTCCTTCTATCGCGATGACGGCTGGCGCGACGAGTCGGCGAGCCGGCTCGGCAAGATGTTCGCGAAGATCGGCTTCCAGCGCGACGGGACCGACCTCGCGGTGTCCTACCAGCGCGCGGACAACCGTATCGAGCAGCCGGGGTCGCTGCCGGAGAGCGAGCTGCGCCGGGACCGGACGCAGAACTTCACCGCCGGAGACTTCTACAAGCCGCTGCTGAACATGGCAACGGCAAGCCTCCGTCAAGAGCTCGGCGATGAGCTGGCCCTCGCGGTCACCGGGTTCGCGCGCAGCCTGAGAACCGAGCAGTTCAACGTCAACCTCCTCGACCAGAACACGCGCGCGTTCTTCGACACGATGTCCACCGGCGTGACGCTCCAGCTCACGCACCAGGCAACGATCCTGGGGCGGCGCAACCGCCTCGTGGGTGGCTTCGACCACGTTCACGCGGACTCCACCGTGAAGGTCTTCGAGGAGGAAGGGGACGTCCGGCAGATCGACTCGCGCGTCAGAAACAACTCGGACGCATTCGGCTTCTACCTCGAGGACACGTTCGACGTGGCCCGCGACGTCATCGTCAAAGGCGATGGCCTCGTGCTCACCGCGGGCGCCCGCTACGACTGGGTCCGACACGACATCCGGGATGACAAGGTGCAGGCGGAGCGTCCCTCCGCGACGCAGAACAGCATCTTCGCGCGCGGCAATCCGCGGGTCGGCGTGAACTACAATGTTGCCCCTGCCCTCGGATTCTTCGCGAGCTACGGCGAAGGCTTTCGCGCCCCGGCGTTCCTCGAGCTCACGTGCGCGACGCCCGCCGCGATCTGTCCCGGGCTGCAGGCCGGGGCCGCTCCGGACCCGCCGATCAAGGCCGTGAAGGCGCGCAGCTACGAGGCAGGGGTGCGCGCGCGCCCGCTGCCGTGGCTCGAGGCCGAGCTGAGCCTGTTTCGCACCGACGTGAGCGACGACATCTTCTCCGTCTCGCCGACGGGGACCGTGGGCGTATTCTTCCAGAACGTCGGCGACACGCGGCGCGCGGGCGTCGAGCTCGGTGTGCGCGCCCACGTTGCCCGGCGGGTGAGCGCGTACGCGAACTACACATACACGGAGGCGACGTTCCGCGATGACGCCTCGATCGGGACGCCCCGGCTCACGTCGGGATGCGCGGGCGGGCTCTGCACGCAGCTGGTGGCGAAGGGCAGCGACCTGCCGCTCGTCCCGCACCACCGGCTCAACGCGGGCGCCGAGTACTGGGTCACGTCCTGGCTCGCCGCCTCCCTCAACGCCCGCTACGTCGGCACCCAGCGGCTGCGCGGTGACGAGGAAAACGTCGAGCGGCCGCTGTCTGACTACATCGTGTTCGGAGCGGGGCTGAAGGCGCAGGTGAAGGACTTCTCAGCGTTCCTCGCGATCGACAACCTCTTCAATGCGCAGTACGAGACCTTCGGGACCTTCGCGCCCAACGCGCGCCTTGCGGGGGCGCCGGTCGAGCGTTTCCTGACGCCGGCCCCGCCTCTGCACGTCACCGCCGGCGTCAGCTATCGTTTCTGATTCAGGCTTCTCCCTGATCACCCTCGCAACCCACGCCGGCGCCGTCAGTCTCGACACGCTGCGGGGCGCGCTGTCGGGGGCGTAGCATCTCGGCATGACGGCGCGCCGGCGGCAGGTGGTCCGGCACCTCGGGATCTACGCCGGGCTCACTCCCTTTCTTCTCATCACGTTGTTCCCGGTCGTCTGGATGACGATCACCGCGTTCAAGCACGAGCGCGACCTCTATCAGATGACGTTCCCATTGTGGTTCCACCTGCCGCCGACGCTCAAGCACTTTCATCTCCTGTTCACCCAGACGTGGTTCGGCACGTGGGTCCTCAACACGGCGATCGTGTCGCTGGCAGTCGTTGCGATCACGCTGGTGACAGCGGTACCGGCGGCGTACGCGCTCGCGCGTCTGCGGCTGCGCGGGGCAGACGGCACGGGCGTGGCCCTCTTCATGACGTACCTGATCCCGCCCATCGTGCTTTTCATCCCGCTCGCCCCGGTCGTCGCGGCGCTCGGGTTGATGGATTCACGCTGGGCGCTCGTGCTGCTCTACCCGACGATGACGATCCCGTTCTGCACGTGGCTGATGATGGGGTTCTTCCGCGCGGTGCCGCTCGAGGTGGAGGAGGCGGCGTGG